>JBAXTC010000045.1:0-20334 GCA_037130375.1 Verrucomicrobiota bacterium
CTGGCTGGTGGAATGGAGTGACGACGGGCGACCTGGACGGGGATGGGCGGATGGATATTATCGCCAGCAATTGGGGACGAAACTCCAAGTATGAACGATGTCGGAAGAAGCCCTTGCGGATTTACTACGGGGACATGGCACAAAGCGGGGAGGTTCAGCTATTGGAAAGCAACTTCGAGTCGGACTTGGGAAAGTACGTGCCGAGCCGGATGCTCGAGCGTGTCACCCAGGCGATACCTCTTCTGACGGCACGATTCCCGACGCACCAGTCCTGGGCCGAGGCGAGCATCGAGGAGGTAATGGGCGAGCGCCGGGAAACCATGAGGTACGGCGAAGCGGACTGGCTCGAGACTACAGCCTTCCTGAACCGGGGCGATCACTTTGAGGCGCGTGTCCTGCCGCTCGAAGCGCAGCTTGCGCCAGGCTTCGCGGTTTGCGTCGCCGATTACGATGGCGACGGGAAGGAAGATATTTTCCTGAGCCAGAATTTCTTCGCGGTGAATGGGGACACCTCGCGGTATGATGCCGGCCGTGGGCTGTGGCTGCACGGGGACGGACAGGGCGGGTTGCGAGCGGTACCGGGGCAGGAGAGTGGCATCAAAGTCTATGGCGAGCAACGTGGCGCAGCGGTGTGTGATTTCGACGGAGACGGGCGGCCCGACCTGGTGGTCAGTCAAAACGGCGGCGAGACCCGGCTATTTCACAATGTCCGAGGCAAACCCGGGTTGCGCGTGCGGTTGCAGGGTCCGGCCAGGAACCCAATGGGGATTGGCGCGGTGGTGCGCCTCAAGTTCGGCGACCGGCTTGGTCCGGCGCGCGAAATTCATGGCGGCTCGGGTTACTGGTCGCAGGATGGCGCGGTTCAAGTGATGAGCGGGCCGGTGGCACCCACCCAGATTTGGGT
Organism: Verrucomicrobiota bacterium; assembly: GCA_037130375.1. Lineage (GTDB taxonomy): Bacteria > Verrucomicrobiota > Verrucomicrobiia > Limisphaerales > UBA8199 > JAPLUA01. Next base: position 905 of record JBAXTC010000045.1, read on the forward strand.
GCGTTGGCCAGGCGGGACGATGGTGACCACAAACCTGCCACCGACAGCCAAAGAAGTCGTAGTGGATTTCAACGGAGTCGTCCGGCAAACTCGCTGAGGAATTGAACATGTTACCTTGCAGTCCCCGGCTTCAATTGGCTCTCCTTGCGGTTGCATTCTGCCTGATTCTGGCTGCCACATCAGACGCGGCGGACGCTCCCTATCACTGCGTGCCGCTCGAGATTCCACAGGGCGGGCAGGCTGGTTTCACCCTGCTGGAACCTGCGCAGACCGGCCTGAACTTCACAAATACTCTCAGTGACGAGAACGCCTCGGAGAATCAAATCCGCCTGAATGGGTCGGGCGTTGCACTCGGGGATGTCGATGGGGACGGTTGGTGCGATATTTTCGTTTGCTCGCTCGAAGGGCATTTGGCGCTTTATCGGAACCTGGGCGGCTGGCGATTTACTAATATCACCGCGGCGGCCGGCCTCGATCTGCCGGGTAATTTCTCGACCGGTGCGACGTTTGCCGACGTGGACGGCAACGGGACGTTGGACTTGCTGGTTAACGGCATCGGGACGGGCACGCGGCTGTTTTTGAACGATGGTCATGGACATTTCACCGAAGCCAAGGACTCGGGCTTGCGGCACGAATACGGAGCGATGACGTGCGCGCTGGGGGATATGGATGGCGACGGCGCGTTGGATTTGTATGTGGCAAATTACCGGACAACAACGGTGCGCACCACCGGGTTCGCCCTCCTGAATGTGGGCGGACAGCGTATGATCCGGTCCCAGGATCGAGGCCACCTGGAAATCACCGCGGAAGGGCGAGTCTTGGAGCAGGGCGAGCCGCACGTGCTCTATCACAACGACGGCCACGGGCATTTCACGCCGCAGTCGTGGACGAACGGGACGTTTTTGGACGAAAGTGGTCGCGCGCTCGGGGAGGCGCCACACGATTGGGGTTTGACGGCGGCCTTTCGTGACTTGAACGGCGACGGCGTTCCGGATCTCTACGTCTGCAACGACTTCCATTCCCCGGACCGAATCTGGCTCAATGACGGGCACGGTCATTTTCGCGCCATCGCTCCGATGGCCATCCGTCACACAGCCACCTTCTCGATGTCGGCGGACTTCGCGGACGTGGATCGCGACGGGCGGGACGAGATTCTGGTTTCAGACATGACCAGCCGGCGGCATGGCCGACGTCTGATGCAACTGGCAGGGATGGACCCCTATCAACTCGGGATCGGTGTCTTTGATGATCGTCCGCAACTGGATCGCACCGTTCTACAGTGGAACCGAGGGGACGGCACCTACGCGGAAATCGCGCATTACGCGGGGCTCGAAAACTCCGAGTGGAACTGGTCGGTCATTTTCCTGGACGTGGACCTTGATGGATTCGAGGATGTCCTGGCTTCCACTGGCCACATGTTCGACACGCAGGATATGGATGCGCAGGACCGTATCCGGGCGCGCGGACCCTACCGGCCGGAGCAGATTCGCAAGAAACTGCTCATGCTCCCTCCGCTGGCCGAAGCCAAACTGGCGTTTCGCAATCGTGGCAATCTGACCTTCGAGGAATGTGGCGGCGCATGGGGGTTTTGCGAGGTGGGTGTCTCGCACGGTATGGCGCTGGCTGACCTCGACAACGACGGCGACCTGGACGTGGTGGTCAACAATTTGAATGGGGCACTGGGTGTTTATCGAAACAATGCCTCCGCGCCACGAATCGCGGTGCGTTTGCGCGGGGCGCAGCCCAACACGCGGGGGATCGGGGCGCGGATTCGAGTGACCGGAGGACCGGTTCCGCAAAGCCAGGAAATGATGTGTGGCGGGCGGTATCTGTCGTGCGACGACACACTGCGCGTGTTTGCGGCGGGCAGCCTGACCAACCGTTTGCGCCTCGAGGTAACCTGGCGCAGCGGCAAGCGCAGCGTGGTGCCGGACGCCAAGCCCAATTGCCTGTATGAGATTGCCGAGGCCGGAGCGAGGGAAGCGCCGGCACCGCCGCTGGTGGATCCCGTGACGCCGGTGTTTGAGGACGTGAGCGAGCGGCTCGGACATCGTCACCAGGAAGAGCCCTTTGATGATTTCGCGCGGCAGCCGTTGCTGCCCAAACGGCTGAGCCAGTTGGGGCCGGGGGTGTGCTGGTGGGACGTGGATGGGGACGGTTGGGAGGATTTAATCATCGGCAGCGGCAAAGGCGGGGAGTTGGCGTGGTATCAGAACGATGGTCAAGGTGGGTTTAAGCGATCGAGCCAGGCGCCCTGGGCGGGGTCCGTGAGGCGGGACCAGACGGCGATTGTGGGTTGGGCGCCGGGGACGGTGCTGGTGGGCAGCGCCAATTACGAGGATGGGCAGGTGAGCGGGGCGGCGGTCGAGGCTTATGGCGTGGGGCAGAGTCAGGCGAGCGAGATGGTGGGGGCGTGGGATGCGAGTGCGGGGCCGTTGGCGGTGGCGGATTATGATGGGGATGGCGAGTTGGACTTGTTTGTGGGCGGGCGGGTCAAAGCGGGGCAGTACCCGGCGGCAGCGAGTTCGCGGCTTTATCATGGGCGGGGGGGGCGGTTGGTGTTGGACGAGGCCAACAGTGAGCGGTTGCGGGAGGTTGGGCTGGTCAGCGGGGCGGTGTGGAGCGATCTGGATGGGGACGGTTGGCCGGAGTTGATCCTGGCGTGCGAATGGGGGCCGCTGCGGGTTTTCCATAACGAACATGGGCGGCTGCTGGCGATGGACTTGCCAGTTAGCCTCGCGTCGGGGGCTACGACAACCCTCAGCCAACTGACTGGCTGGTGGAATGGAGTGACGACGGGCGACCTGGACGGGGATGGGCGGATGGACATCATCGCCAGCAATTGGGGACGAAACACCAAATACCGAGCCAGCGAGAAATCGCCTCGTCTCATCTACTACGGTGACTTCAGCCAGCATGACGTGGTTGACCTGGTCGAGGCCTGCCATGACGAGTTGGGGAAGGAGGTTCCCGACCGCGATCTCGATTCGCTGGCAGCCGGGCTCGCCTTCATGCGCGGACGCTTTCCATCCTATGCCGCCTACAACCAGGCGACCATTCCCGAAGTGCTCGGCGACTCCCTCAAGGCAGCGCACAAACTCGAAGCCACCACCCTCGACTCAATGATGTTCCTGAACCGCAGCAATGGTTTTGTCGCTGTTCCCCTCCCGTGTGAAGCTCAGTTTGCCCCGGCCTTCGCCGTGTGCGTTGGCGATTTTGATGGGGACGGACTCGAAGACGTCTTCCTCAGCCAGAATGTTTTTGCCACCGAGCCCAAGACCCCGCGTTGCGATGCTGGCCGGGGCCTGTGGCTTCGCGGCGACGGCCACGGGGGTCTGCAGCCGGTGCCCGGCCAAGAGAGCGGAATCAAGGTTTATGGCGAGCAACGAGGCGCCGCGTTGTGTGATTATGACCATGACGGGCGCGTGGATCTGGTGGTCACCCAGAATGGCAACCAGACGCGCCTGTTCCACAACGTTGGCGCCAAGTGTGGCTTGCGGGTGCGGTTGGTTGGTCCTGCGGGCAATCCGTGCGGGATTGGAACGGTGGTCCGTCTCGATTATGGCGGTGGGTTTGGCCCAGCCCGTGAAGTGCATGGCGGGTCAGGATACTGGTCGCAAGACGGTCCCGTGCAGGTGCTGGGAATGGCCCAAGCTCCTGTCGGCATCTGGGTACGCTGGCCGGGAGGCAAAACGATCCTGGCCAAGCTACCAGCAGGCGTCCGCGAGATTTCGGTGAGTCAGCACGGCGAGATGAAGGTTCTGAGGTGAGCGGGAAGATGGGCAAAGGGCTGCATTGATCTTCCGCACGATGCCCGGATTTCACTGGTTGGCAGACGGCCGACTCGCCTGATTTCTTATCCTGCTGCCCAACAAATCAGGCCGGATGTCGGTCACGGGGGCCTAACGCCCACGCGGTAGAAGAAGGGTCCGCGACCCGGGACGTTCGTGTCCGTATAGACGAATTCGCTCAACTGCCCGACCAGATTGGTTGCGAGGAGCATGAACGGCGATGCCAGGTTGGTGCTGCGCTCCAGGAGGTAGGTCACGCCGCCGGCACTCTTCCAGCGCACAGCCACATTAGCGCCGACGGGCAGCGCCGAGACCAGGCGCAAGTTCATGAGCGGGTTAGTGGGGCAAGTGTAGCAGACCCATTCCTGCCAGTTGTTCATGCCGTCACTGTCCGGATCCTCGTAATCCGTCGTTCCGTCAATGACGACGCCATGGTGCTGCACCCAGGCATAGAAAACAATCGCATTGGTGCCTTGGAACTCGTAGGCGCCGATGTCCACGGTGCCGCGCATGATGCGTGGGTAGCCGGCCAAATCAATGCCAGTCCCCACAGTGCTATTGTCGCCCGCGTCAATGCATGGAGATATCCCGTTCTGGCGCATGTCGCCTCGAGGGTAATTGACGAACTGCGGCGCATTGGTAATGTTGCCGACGCCGTTCGTCGGCATTGGCGTGGTGCAACAGTGGTTGAGGCACGCAAGACTGTGATTGTTATATGGCAGGGTAGCCGTATTGAAATACACAATGCAGTTGGTCGATGCCGAGCTATAGACACCACCGCCGTACCTGCCCGCGTAATTGTCGGTCACCGTGCAGTTGTAGAGCGTGCTGGCGATGGCGCCGCCCCCGGAAACGGCGGCTGAGTTACTGGCCACCAGGCAGTTGTACAGCGTGCCTCCATACACCCCGCCCCCGCTGCCGCTGACCGAACCGTTGAAGTTCGTGTAAACAGTGTTGTCCGTAATCACACAGTTGGTAAGGAACACCTCTGAAGACGCGCAGAACACGCCCCCCCCAAAAAGATCGGCTGCTCCATGCCTCAACCAGAAGCCGGCCAGGCTCGTGCCGTTTGTCAGGCAGGCGCACCGGCTTTGGCGCGCGGGGTCGATTATCGTGACCTGCGGACCGTTGACGCTCCGCAGGAAAAGTGGTTTATCCACATTCACAGCCCCGTATATCCCGTTCGTCACGACGACGTCATCCCCCGCCGCTGCAGCGTTGACTGCCTGCTGGATGTTGGTGGCGGCTGTGGCCCAGTTCGGGAATGGCGGGACGGGATTTGTACTCTGCAAGCATACGAAAAGCGTGCCGGCGGAGAGGTTGGAAATGGCCAGCAACACGGTGGTTACTGTCAGACTAATGAAGTTCTTCATAAAAAGGGGGCCGGAACAATCCGGCCCCCGTGAATCAAACAATCAAAGTTAACCAGGCCGCGCTATTGTCGGGCTTGATAGAACTGCGTGGACTTGGCGCCTACCGCTTTCGGGGCAACGATCCACGGGCTTGATGCGCCTGACACAGGAGTGTAAGTGCCCGTCGCGGTATCCGAAGACACCAACGCACCCGTGTAGGTCAGGGTGAATGTGCCATCGCCATTCCTGGCGATCGCCAGCGTGGGACGAGACGCAGCATGGGTTCTGTAGTCGCGGTACTTCGCCACGAACATGCTTCGCAAGGAAGAGTCGACATTGCCGTCCTCTGGAGTGTATTCCATCCCCACATACAACAGATCGGGCATGGCCGGAGCGGGCCAGACCGTCGAGCCGACGTTGACCCAGGCGACCCCGTCGTCACTGCGGAAGATGTTGAACGTTTGGCCAACGCGCTGCAGGCGGCACCAGGCATTGGGATACAATGGATTGGAATTGACACCGCTGAATGCACTGTCGGTTTGGCCACCGGTTTGGAGCCTGCGATTGCCTTCCCAAAGGTTGTTGCCCGGTGTGCCCATGGCGGTGGTCACCGGGTTGACGTGAATCTTCTGATAACGCCCGGCCGCCCCGCCCTCTTGTGCGGCGCGGTTCACTCCGAAGTTGGTGACATCGCGGGCGATCAAACCGGCCCGGGCCCATTGACTGGAGGGATCCTGGTATTCCACGCGCACTTCCTTGTCGAAGTCGCCGGTGATCTGTTCGTAAACAAATGTGGTCTCGTCATAGGCCCCCCATTCCCCGATGCCATCGCTATAGATGTCGAACGCGTTCGGGCTGACGGCGACAACGCCGTTGCTTAAATTCAACTCGTTTCCACCCACAACACCCCAGTGCAGGCTGGAGACGGTGAACGGCAGGTTGGCGGAGGTCATACGGTTGCCATAGGGGTCGGCAATATTCGCTACGGTCACCGAGTAGGAGTTGCCCACCGTAAGGCCCGAGACGGTCAGGACGACACCCGGAGAACCGGCGTAGTACTTCACCGCGGTGCGCGTGCCAGCGGACAGCGTGTAGTTGGCGAGCGTCTCCGCGGAAGCAGGATCCACCGGCTTATCAAAGGTCACCCCAACGTCGAACGTGGCGCCGCTCTGACTTGCCAACGCCGAAGCCGCGACGAGATGCGGCGGGGTCGTGTCCGCATTCACCGTGACCGTGGCCACGCTGCTGGGTTGTGTAAAGCCGGGCACGGTGGCAAGCAACTTGTACTGCCTCCCGCTGTCCGTCAACCCCAGGACGGGCGTCGTGTACGTACTTGTCGTCGCGCCAGGGATGCTCGTGAAGGTCGAACTGCCACTAGGAGCGCTCTGCCACTGGAGGACGACGTTGGTGCCGTAAATGGACTGGCCTGTCACCACGGCCGTAAAGGTGGCCTTGCGGCCCTGCAAAACGGTCATGTTCGTCGGTTGCTGACTAAACGTGACGCTTGCGCCCGTCGGGTCCAGGTAAGTGCCGATCAGGCTGCCGGTGAACAACGGCGCAGTGCCGGATGCGGGCGCAGGGGCATTGGAATAGGTGTACGTCACCGCGAAATCATCCGCGCCGGACCAACTGAAGCGATGATGGAACGCGAACAAATAGTAGCGCTGGCCCCCATCGAGGCGAATGAACGCGCTGCCCGTATTGGGATCCCCGGCACCCGGCCAGAGGTTCCCCGTGTACCAGTCCGAGCGCAACCCGTTCGTCGCGCCGCATTGGGACACCATCCAATCACGCGGATTGGTCCAGCCACTAACCTGGGCAATACGAACCATGGTAGCGGGATCCGCGTCCGTGCTCAGATACACGTCATTGATGTCTGCACCCGCCGCGTAGAATACATAGTCGTTGGTCGTCGGCGGGGTGAAGTAGCACTCCAGAGTGTCGGAATAATTGAAGGTTGGATCAGCGACAGCATCTCGATAGTTGCCATTTGCGGGATACTCAACGCTCGCCATAATATCCTGCCGGTCGGGAGAATTCGGATACCTGGGATCGCTCTGCAGAGCAGCAAGGCTCCCTTGATTATCGTTAAGACCGGCATATTTCTTGTGGACAACGGCGCCGACTTGGAACACGTAAGTCCTGAAGGTGATCTGGGTCGGAGCAATCGTGTTCGGCGGCGAACTCGCTGTGTCCTGTACTCCATGGATCGACAGTGTAAAGGCAAGACCTCCGGCCATCGGGCTGGTCGTATTCAAGACCACCCGGCTGGCATCCAAGCGTGTGATGTATGAAATGGTGACTCCCTGATCGATGCCGTAGTTTGCAGTGTCCAACGCCGTGTCGGACACCGGTTTGGAATAGACCACGGTAACCTGGCTGCCGGAAACGTCGGCATTGGCCTTGAGGACGGTCGGCGGAGTGGTGTCCCGGATCACCGTCAAGGTCGCCTCGCCGGAGGTGACACCTGCCGGACTCGCCAGATTGGACACCCTGACCTTGAGCTTCGCGTTATTGTCCACATAATGAATTGGCCCGAGCGTCAAGGTTCTGCTGATCTCGCCCCCGATATCGACGTTGTTTTTCACCCACTGGAACGTGAATGGAGCGGAGCCATCGACGGTGACGCTGAAGTTCGTTGAATTACCCTCGTTGACGGTGGCGTTTTTGGGATTGGTGGTGATGCTGGGAGCGACCGCCGTCCCTTGCAGCACCGTGTTGACACTCAGAGTGGCGATGTCATTTTCCTCATATTCGCCGCCCGCGCGACCGGAGATGTTGAACAGGCCGGGAGTGGGAGCCCAACCCGGTATGAAAACGTTGGTATGAATCACCTGGCCTTTGTAAGAAACTGTCACCGTGCCGTTCCGTTTAAGCTCGATGGAAACATCCTCCAACTGGGAGGTCACCATGTCGCTCTTGGCGTAGGGATGGCCAGCGATTACAACGCCGCCATACTTGATATCCAAGGAAGGCGTTGGAACAGTCTCAACGGCAATGCCATTGTCGTAAGTGTCGAAAACGACGCTCAAGGCCGTGCCGCCAGGTCCCTCCTCAGGGTACACGGCACCGTCGTAGATGTCGGGGCCGAAATTAAAGCATACGCCGTCCGCAGCATTGCCCGACCCCGGCCCCAGTTGAATTTTGAAGGTGGCGACAAAACTCTCGATTGGTTGGCCGGCGTCCAAATCGGCCAGCGTGATACTGCCCGCCGTGCCAGCAAGAGGCGGAGTCAGGACTACACGGTTGCTGGGAATGTTGGTGAGATACCCCCCCCCACCCGTCCCCGCAAGCGTAAAGCCCGCAGAACTGGAGAAGTCGGTTGTAAACGATCCGGCGAAGACTGTCGCGCTCGAGAGCAGACCCGCTGCAAGCAGCATCGTGAGAACCCTCTTTTTGTGTATTTTCATTGGTTTATGGTTTTTTGTTATAGCAGTTGTATGGTACACTTTCCTCCAACGGGATCCAGCGCGCATGTCCCTCGTGTGATTGTTCCTCGCGATCAATTAGGATCGCCAGCCAAAGACCAAACACGCCATGTCCTGAGAAGGTCACATCATGATTCAACGAAATTGCTCAATAGCGTGCAAGACATTTTTTCACTTATTTTTGGCTTGCTTGTTTTGCTTGGAAACAGGCGCGGTTATCCAAATCGAGCGGCACCCTCTCTTGCCTCTGCTTCTTTTGGTCGGAACGAGGCGTTTGTCTAATCTAATGGAGACTGATCGGCTGGCCTTGTAACCGGTAGAAAGAAGCGCGATTCGTAACCGATAACGTCACGACGCACTGGTCACCGAAAAGAAGCGGCGAATTGGTCACCAGCGTCCATCCGACCGGCGCCTTGGGAGAGGAGGCCGAATATAAGTTGAACCTGCCGGAACTGGCGGGCCAAGCCAACCTGAGCGCGTTGTCTGAAGGCAAGGTGGCGCTGAGCACTGCTGGCGGCGGGGGCGGATCGGCGCTGCCGGGAGAACCACCCAGGGAGCTCGATGGCCGCCAATTCTGCGCCTGACCCCACGTGCTCGGAGCCGCAGTCGGGTCAGCCGCGACCAGTGAGAAGCCGCCGCCGTCGGTGATGGGATACCAATTCGGGTCGTAACTGAAGTCGAGGATTGGCTCACCGAGCGGCCCGAGCAGGGTGAGACGCTCGCCCGCGTTATCGAGTGAGCCTGAGAACTCCCCCGCCACGCGGATGCCGATGCCGTAGCGCGAGAGGAAAGCCGCCCGATTGTGGACCACGACAATGAACTCACCCGGATTCAGAACCATCGGCGCCAGCGCCTCGAAGGTGGCCAGCACGTTCTCGAGCTCGACTTTGGCCGAAAGACCGCCGTTGTGGCCGGCAAATTCCAGACGGCTATGGCCCAGCGTAGCGCCCGGAATGAACGAGTTGGAAAACACATTGATCGGTGTGCCGGGAGTGCCAGGGCTGTTCGGAGTAAGCGCCAGTGTCGCGTAAGCACCGCCGGTGGCACCGTCTAACTCGAGGCGCGCGTGATTAAACGCTCCCGCAGCAAGGTCGAGCGCCGTAGCGGGGAGGCTGACGTTGCCCGCCGGGGCCGCATTCCAATAGAGTGAGACGTCATTGAAGAGCTTTGACGGATTAAAGGAGAGAGCCAGGGCGAGTGTGTTGGAAACCAGCGGCCAATCTGAGAACGTGGCGAGGGTGGTGCCCGGGCCGGCAGTGCCGAATTGTGCCGCGGGCAGGAACAACAACGACAAACCCGCCGCCGCGGCGTCGTTAGCCGTAAACTGGACGTTGATGTTGTCCAGGTCATACGCGGCCCAAGCTCCTCCGGTGCGAGCGCCAAAGGCGGCCCGGCTCGGATACGGCGCCACGCCAGGGATCAGCGCGTTCTCCAAGACCGTCTCCGTCGGCCCGGGGGTGCCATTGATGTCGGGCGTCAACCGGACGGTCACATAAGCATGGTTGCTCGAGAACCGAATGATGATATGCGCCCGATGGAACCTGCCGCTGGCCAGGTTGAAGGAGGGGATAACGGCGTTTCCGATTTGGGCGTTGTTCCAATGCAGAGAGACATGGTTGTTATTAGGCTCTTGAGGCGTGGAGGCATTATTATAATCATCAAACCCGACGCCAATCGAGTTAGCTAAGTTGGATTCTTCCGCGAAATACGGCCCGGCTCCGCTCGTGCCGTAGGCAGCAGTGTTGAGCAGCGCAAAACCCAACCCATCGGCCGGGATCGCTCCGGCTGTCGGTGTGATGCGAAAGTCGAAGGTTGCGACCACGGAATTAAACGCGCCGGTCGCGCTGCGGTCAAAGGCGATGACCCCGAATTGCCCTGTCGAGGCGGGCACTAACCGCAGGTAGTTGCCCGTCGATCCCGCATTGGCAGGCAGCACCGCGGCCGCATTCAAACCGGCGTGCGTCAGCGTGTACGTCGTGCCAGCCGAATCGAAATTCTGCAGCGTAGGCGTGCCAGCAGGAGTTGCCGGGGTGACGGTGTTCGCGCGGAAATCAAACTCGGCGACCACCCGGTCGCAACTGCCCGTGGCCGTCTGGTTGAAGGCCACGCGATTGCGTGCGGTATTGGCCCCGCTATTGAGCAGACAAAGCAGATTGCCCGCGGGACCGTCATTGGCAAGGTACGGGCCCGGGGGTTGGCCGAGCGTCGAGGCCGTGAAACCCGTTCCATTGGCCAGGTCGTCAAAATTGTTCCAGGTGGCGGCGCCGACAGGCTGAAACTCGTTCGGCGCAAACGTGAAGTTAATTCCGCCGCCAAGGCGCGCGCCGGCCAGGTTGATGACGTTGGAACCGGTATTCTGGATTTCGATGAACTCGAAGTCCTTGTCTTCATAAGGGCTGTTGGTGGGCGGTGGCGCGGGGTGATAATTGATTTCGGTGATGCGCAAGGCGGGGAGCGCGGCGATATAGAAGGTTTTGGCCGGCGGGCTCCAGGTGTTGGTCCAAAAGGCCCGGGCGAAGATCACGGCGGTATTGGTCAACGGAATCGCGCCTCGGTAAACCGCGGCCGAGGGGTTCAAGCGGCCGCCGCTGCTGCGAGGATCCGAATTGTCCAGGGTGTAATAAATCGCCCCCACCGGTGCGCTCATCGAGAGTAGGCCGCCATTGGTCGTCAGCGTGGGGGCGCGCAGGAACTGTTGATCTATCCACAAATAGCGCCCCCGTACAAATTTCTTGAACTGGGCGATGATACCGGAGTAGTTGGTCGGCGTCACGTAATCAACGTCCCATCCGCCGGCGGCACCGTTGGGATTGGGCCAGACATAGGTGCCCAGGCGGGGCCAGCGGGTGAAATCGCGGGCTTGGGCTTCCCACAACAGGTTGGTCACTTGATCAATGCGGGCAAGCAGGTTGGTGGCATTGAACACGCTCAACCGCAAAGCACCCCAGCGGTCGATGATCTTCTGATGAAAATCCGGGTCGGTGCGCAGTTTGCTGAGCCAGATCTCACCGCCGCTATAGTGCCAGCCATTGGTGTGTCCCCCATCACCGTAATTGGCGTTGCCCCAACTCAAGTCCCAATCCCAGATCGGCTCCATCTTGAGTTTTCCGTTCCGGTCCTTGTTCATATAGTTGCTGAGCCAGTAGCCGTCGATGTTCTTCGAGTATTCAACAATCCAGTGCTGGTCCACGAATGAATCGGCATCAATGTAAGCGGCATAACCGGTCACAGGGTTGAGCCAATTCGTCCCGTAGAGCGCCCGCTCGAAAGTGTTCAGGTAACCCGAAAGGTAGTCGTATTGGGCCGTGGTGATCGCGTCGGGCTTCGGCTCGAGCACGTTCAATTGCTCTCCGCTAATGGTGGTTATCGTGAGGCCATTCGTGTCCGGTCGATCCTTCGAGAAGAGATAGCCGCCCGTGACCGCGGGAGGCGTATTGTCGGTCGGGCCGAGTTGGGCAATATCCACACGGTTGCTGGCGATTCGGATGCGCTCGATCAGGACGTAGATGCCGGCGTAATCGGCGGCGACGAGCCTGCCGGAGGTTTGGCGAAGGAACAGCTCGGTGTATTTGCAGCGCACACTGTAATGGCCCATGGCGGCGAAGATTTCTTCGGTCAGAACGTTGTTAAGAAAGGTCTTGTCGTCATACGAGGGATACAGGAGCCAGTCGTTGCCGGCAGGCAAGCCGAGCAACGGGTAATTGGTCGCATCGGCGGTCGCATCGCGGAGTTCGATGGCAAAGGGCTGTTTGGGAAAACCAAGCGAACTGGATCCGTGCAGGCCGATGCCCAAGTGCCCGATGTAATCGCCAGGACTGGTCAACGAGGTCCGCCCGGTGGGTGTGTTCGTGTCAATGAACACCGCATAAGCACCCACCTTGGAACCGTCCGGAATCCCGTGGCCGAACGTGTCTATGATGACCAGGGGCAAATTGCTGGTAAAATTTGTGAGAGAACCATCGAGCAGCGTGTAATGGGCCTCGGCGACCTGACCCCAAACGCCTGCCAACTGGGCCTGGGCGCGCATCATGGCATTCGCGCGCAGCAGGAGTGGTCCGGTGTAAATGGGCGAGCCGATCCCGGGCAGCGAGCCATCGAGGGTGTAACGAATAGTCGCCGGGGACGGAGAGGCGCTCAGCGTGACGGCCAGCGTATTGCTCGGATAGACGCCGGCTGGGGGCCAGAGACCGACCGTCGGCAGAACCGGGGAGCCGGCGCTGCCGTTCCAGGTGCCGGGTGTCGGTGGAAAAAGGTAGGTCGGGGGTTCCTCGATGACCAGCTCGCGGCCCAGCAATTGAGGCTGAATCAGGAAACTCGAATTGGTGGCCGAGGCGTTCAACCCCTGAATGGCCAGCATATTGGGGCCTGGGTTCAGCAGGTCGCGCCAGGGCGAGAGATCAAAATCTTCAACCGCCACCAGGCCTTGCGACGGAGAGAACTCGAAACAGCAGTTGTCCAGGTCCAACGCCATGTTGATCCCCCCGGTCCAGCCGCCGAATTGCACCCGGCCATCGAATGGGTTCATCCCGGCGATGAAAAAACTGGTGATCGGCGAACAAGGAGGGCCGGGCGTGCCATTGATGTTCGGGGTCAGGGTCAGCGTCACACGCGCCCCGCCGGTGACGTATTGGAGGGTGACCTTGGCGTGATGGAACACCCCGGCCGGCAGGTCGATCACCGAGGTGGGAAGCGTCACCCCCACCGCCTGCGCCCCGTTCCAATGGGCCGAGACATCGTTCACCTGTGCATGCGGGGAGACGTTGAAACCAATGCCAAACACGCCGGCGAAGTTCGGCTTCTTGCCGCCTTGGGCCGCGATGTTCACCCCGGCGCCGTTCGTGCCGTAGAGGGCGGTCGGGATGAGCATGAAGGCGAAACCGTCGCCGGGATTGTGAACCGCGGAAGTGATCCGAAAATCAAAGTCAGCGGTGATGGACTGAAATTGCCCCGCGGCAGCCCGGTCGAAGGCAATGGCATTGGCCGCGACGTTGACCCCGTCGTAAAGGAGCCGCAGAAACCGGCCGGTGGAATTGCTATCGGCGGCGTGCATACCGGGCGTGGGGGGTGTGCCATAGCAAGCGAGGGCATAAATGGAGGTCGAGCCATCAAAGTCTTCCGCTTGTATGCCGGCGCGGTGCGCGCTGGTGGCCGGCGAGTTCCACGCCAGGGTGGCCGGGGCATTCCGCTGCAGCACCTCGGTTCCATTCAGGAAAGCGACAAAACCGTCGTTGTATCGCAGGCTCAGCGTCAGGAGCGTGATGGCCCAAGGATGGGCAACCATGAATGGCAGTCGGAGATAGGCGGAGGGACTCACATTACGCATCGCCGTTTCCAGGTCCAACCCAATCGCCGGCGTGTAAATGCCTGAGGTATCGTAACCAACGCCAAGGGTGCCCGAGGCCCAGGCCGAGTCATCATAACCGACAGAGCACCAGCCGGAACCCATATCCAGCGCCGGCACAAGCGCGCGCACGCCGGCGGTTGGAGCGATGAATGTGCGGACCGCCCCGGTCATCGCGCAGCCGTAGGAGATGTCGGCGTATTGCTGCGGAAAGGCGGGCGCGAATTCGGTGGCCTTGGTCACCCCATCCGGCATCACCAGCGCAAGATACTCCCCGGAGCCGCTCAATTTGAAATTCGTGTGCAACGGCCCACCGGCCACGCGCCGGTTCTTGTTCGACGCGAATACCACGAGGAACTGGCTGGGATCCAGGTTGGTCGAAGGAAACATCCACTGAGTCAAGTTAGTGGGCCTGCCCGCCAGGTACCACCCGCCAAGGTTGACGGTGTTGGTGCTGGAATTATACAGCTCGATCCAATCCGAGTATGACCCGTCTTCGTCGGCAAGAGTGGTGTTATTGATGGCCATGAATTCCGAGATCACCACGCTCGAAGCCGCGGTGGCAACCCCGGAAGACAGAATTGCTGCCAAGGCGAGGACAAAACAAAGCTTTTTCATGTCGGCATCTTGCTCTTGTGGTTGCAGGTCCACGGCGTTACCGCAAGGCCAATCTTTTTGAAGCTGGATCAGGCCAGTGGTCCCGGGTAAATTAACGGCTGAATGAAGCGCGGACGAACTCCACCCGATTTGCGGGCCTGCGACCTCAGATGAAGAGAAAAAAGCAGAAGAATCAAGCTGGCCGGCCGCGACCGTGGCCGCCGCCTGGCACCGGCTGCGCCGGGCCGGAAAAAACTTCAAGGCGATGGAGTTCCTTGGCGGCCATGCTTGGTTTAATCACACTGGTTTCCGGCACAATCTACTTTTTAACACGTCCAGAGCAAGGAGCCGCACCCAAAAAGGAAAGTCCGACAGGCCCTCCGGCCAATCTGGCTGCGGAAGCAAATTCCAACCGCCCACTCGGCATCGCGCCTGGGCCGGCCGCGGGCGGTTCAAACAGGGACCCCATCATCGCAGGATGGCAGAAAGACGGCGCGGCGGTGGATCTGGCTGCGCGGGCCAACGCCCTGCTCGCCGCCGGCGACGCCAAGAGCGCCGTCCGCCTGTTCAACGAAGCGTTGCGCCTCACCCCGGAGGACGAGGATTTGCATTACAATCTGGGCATTGCCTATGGTCGGAGCGGCGATAGCACCAACGCTGAACACCAATACCGGGAAGCGTTGCGATTGTTGCCAGATTATCCTGAGGTTCACAACAACCTGGGCAATCTGCTGCTGCATGCCGGGCGATTGGTCGAGGCGGAGGAGCAGTTCTCCGAAGCCATCAAGCTTATGCCCGAACTCGCGACCGCTCACAACAGCCTTGGGATTGTCCGCCAGAGCCAACACCGATTGCCGGATGCCATCGTCTGCTTTCGGAAGGCGGTTGAATACGAAACGAATTATTGGCAAGCCCACTTCAACTTGGCCATCGCTTCCTTGTCGCAAGGCTCGAAGGACGAAGGCTTCCAGGAGCTTCAAACCGTTCTGCGGCTCAATCCGGGCTATGAACCCGCTCAAAGCGCCCTTGATAAAATCCCGGCCCGGCGCTCCACACCAGGCCCGTAAACGACGGCAGAATGCCCCCGTTATCACTTCCCCGCGCGCACGGCCCCGCTCGCATCCACCACGATGCTATTGGCCAGCGCCGGAACCTCCGATCGGGTCACCTTTCCCCCGGGCCAATGCACCTGCACACCCGTCGGCAATTCAGGCGTGCCGAGAACCTGGACGGGGCTGTTCTGCGACCAGAAGCCGCTTCCGGCTTGAACTTCGCGCGCAGGCCCGAGCCTTCCTTTGAACTCAAGCCTCACCACAGCGCCGATTCCATCCGGGTTGCCGGGTGGCCCTGCCAATTTTACCCGCAATCCCGCCTGCGCGCGCAGATTGTGAAACAAACGAGTCTCATCATGGTTTTGCGTCACCACCAAGTCCACTCGCCCATCGCCATCGTAATCGGCCAGCGCACAGCCGCGTTGCTCCCCGTAAATGAGGATGCCGCTGTCCTGACCCGGCACCGCCGCAAAACCGCCCTTTCCGTCTCCGCGCAAGAAAAGCCCCCGCCCCGCGTCCAGCCGGCCATCCTCCGGCCGCACGGCAAAGTAGTTTTGGCTCAGGAACAAATCCTCCTTCCCATCCCCATCCAGGTCTCCGACCGCGATTCCCATCACCGGCGACCATTGCGCTTCCGCCGGCAGAAGTCTGACCTCGAATTTGCTTCCGCGATTGAGCAGCACCATCGATCCAAGGAACTCCGCCCGCAGACTGCGGGCCTTTGACATGCGATCGCCGAGCAAGGTCGAGAGACTCGCCTCGGCATAGGCTTTGTGCGTAGGGAAACGCGCCTGCAGCCAGGGCAGATCCTTTTGCATGAACGTCAAGTCGCGCCACGGCACCACCTGCTTCAAGCTCGCATCCTGAAACGCTTCAAGAATATGCACCTCGCCATCTTCATTGAAATCACCGTAATAAAGAAACCACGGACCCGGCGCGACCTGCTGATACGAGCTGTTCAGCCCCCAATTCCCCAGCACAATATCCATCCGACCGTCCCCGTCGAAATCACCCGTTGCCACGCAGGTCCAGATTCCCCGCAAGTCGCTGAGTTTCAAAACGTCTGCCGGCTGTTCCTGCGCCTGGGGGTCGGCAGCGGTGGGCAGGCTCAAAGGAATATCCCATTCGCGAAACCGGCCGTGCTCATTGTGAAACACCCGGACCGGACCCCACTCACAAGCCAGCAGCAATTCAGGGAAGCCATCACCATCCAAATCGCTAAACACGGCCCCCGCCACCAGCCCCGCCCCCACCAGCAACCCATTCGCCGCTTCATCCGCGACCAGTTGTCCGCCCTGGTTTCTGAAAATCCCGCAGGTCGCTGGCTCCGGATAGCGGCCTGCCTTTAGCCGGCCGCCGACAAACAAATCCAGGTTGCCGTCCCCATACACATCGGCCAGCGCCAGCGGACCGCTGCTCGCCCCGAAGGCCGGGATTGCCGACCCGATGGCGGCCCCGCCTGCCGTCCAATCATACCGCAATGCCGCCGGCAGATTCGTTTGCCGGGTTTCATAATGCGCCAGGCCCACCAGCACTGACCGAGTGCCGGGCTGCAACACTCCCACCACGACACCGGCTGCGTCATCCGGCAGCGCATTGGTCAAAAGCCCGCCCGCTTGCTGCCAGTGCCCGCCCCCGGCATTCAGGTAAACTCCCAGACGGGTCCCGCGACCGCCACCAATGACCAGGTCTTCCTTGCCGTCCCCGTTCAAGTCGAACCAGGCGACACCGGGTCCAAGCTGGCTTAACCTGCGCGGCAGCAGCATCTGCCTGTCAAAATCATCATAGGCGGGGTCCAGATGCCGGTGGCCCAGCGCCGCGCTTACGTCCTCGAACAGGGGAGCCGGCTTCGCTGGCGCTGGTGGTGGTGGCGCCGGAACGGCCGCGCTTTCGTCAATTTCGTACAGGTAGTTCCCTCTTACGTGCCGTACCAGGCTCCTCCTGCCGCTGCGCCAGGTCACCTCCAGCGTCATGCGCCCGTCGCCCTGGCCGGCGGCAAAGGTGCGCTGCGGCGCGTCTCCGGCAAGGAACCGTCCGCCGCAGGTCATCTCCTGCGACTGCGCCGGCACCGCGCCATCCAATAGTTTGATTCGCGCGCCGATTCCCCGCGTGTTGGGCGGCAATCCCTTGAGCCGCACCGCCACGCGAGGCGCCGAGCTGTTGTTTCGATAAACCAGCGCGGGTGACCGCAAGCAATTAACCACCACATCCAGATCGCCGTCATTGTCCAGGTCCGCCAGAGCAATACTGTGCGATACTTGAACGGAATCGAATCCCCACTGCTTCCCAACCTCTCCAAAGGTCAGGTTGGCCCGGTTGTGAAACGCGAAGTTGGGCGTCACGAGCGGCGGATACAAGGAAAGCGTCTTCCGTGAATCGTCCCTCTCCGCCTGGCTTATCCTGCTCGCACGCTCGATGGCGTCCTGGTCCTGCGTGTCATAATAATGCCCCGTGCCGACCAGGATATCCGGGTAACCGTCCAGGTCCACGTCCAGGAAAGCGGCGCTCCATGACCAGTCCGAGCAGGCGACACCCGCATAATTCGCAATGTCGGCGTAGGTGCCGTCCCCGCGGTTCAAGAACAGAAAATTGCGTCTTACCTGGGGCCTGTCCCACACTTTCTCCCGCGTGTGCGCGATTGGCGGAATGTCGGGTTTTACCTGCCGCATGCGCAACTCGTGAGAGCGGCTTATCATGTCCGTCACGAAAATATCATCCAAACCGTCATGGTTGATGTCGGCGAAGTCTGCGGTCATCGAAAAATGCGGCGTGCTGCGGAGTGCTGGCCGCGCGACGGCGCGAAACCTGCCGCGCCCGTCGCCCAGCCATAGGTGGTCCGGGTCTTGGAAATCGTTGCAAACGTAGATGTCCGGGTTTCCGTCCTGGTTGATGTCGCGAATAGCCGCCGTGAAACTCAACTCCCAGGGCACTTCCGCCAACGGAGCCCCGCTCTCGTCCAGGAACGTCCCGTCCGTCCACGATACCCGGCGGAACTTCCCGTGGCCGTCGTTCAGAAAAAGGACGCTCGGTTCCCCGTACTCGACCAGTTTACCGCCAATAATTTTCAGCCGGTTCCGATATCTGCCGGTCACCTGTTCCTTGCCACCGACTATTCTGGTGCTGATCTTCATCCCGCTTCGTATCGTGTTCTCGCCATAATTAGCCACATAAAGATCAAGTGAGCCGTCCCCGTTCACGTCCCCAAGCGCCATCGACATACTGCCAGTGTTATCAACCAGTTCGGTCGCCTGCGCATCCCGAAAATGGCCCGCTCCGTCGTTGAGAAACAGCCGGGTTCCCTGGCCTGAGCAGGTCACCAATAAATCGAGCGCACCATCGCCGTTCACATCAGCAAATACCGCGCCCCGCGCCAGCATGTTGGAATTCGCCAAGCCGGCGGACTCGGTGACATCCTGGAATCTCCACCCGCCCAGATTCCGGTACAGCCGGCTGCTGCCGTTCAAACTGCAAAGGAAAATATCGCACCAACCGTCGCCGTCATAATCTCCGAGCGCCAGGCCGGCGCCATTCAGCAGGTTCTGATTGGTGGCCTCCGGCCAGGGAAGCAATTGGTTGGTGAACAGGATTCCCGTCTGGTTACCTGACAACAGAGTGAAGCCAGGTTGACCGCCCTTCGGCACCTCGAGAGGCCAGGCATTCACACCGGGGACGGGTTCATCGGCCATGGCGCGTATGGCCACCGTCAACAGCCAGACCAGGGTCGTAATCCAAGTTCCTGCACGCATCTGTCACCCATTTTGGTTGGTCTCGCCAACATTGTAAAGGCGTGCGTGACAGGCACCATGGAAGCGGTGGACAGGGTGGTTTCAAGAAATCGTAGCCGCCGACGGCAGTCGGCGCTAACACTC
>JBAXTC010000450.1:0-6524 GCA_037130375.1 Verrucomicrobiota bacterium
GGTGGCAGTGCAGCGTTGGTCCGGCGAGGTGCGGTCGGGAGGCGGCAGGTGCCATGCAGGCATTTGCAGAATGCACGGCATATCGGCAGTACTCGTGCAGGTTGCAATGGGTTTACCTCTCTTGGCGCCCGCCAAAGTCGACCCACAACGCTCTAACACTCATGGAATGAATATCTTAGGGCACTGAGCTCTAGGTTGGCCCTCCACTAGCTAAAGGAGAAAGAAGATATTGCGAAAACAGGAATATCGACTTTATGAAACCAAATTACATTCGGCCTTTGAAAGGACATTTATGTTAGGAACTATCTTAGTGATTCTGCTCATTTTGATGTTGGTTGGCGCACTCCCTACCTGGCCTCACAGCCGGAACTGGGGATATGCTCCAACGGGCGGATTGGGTGTGGTGTTGGCCATCCTGGTCGTTCTGCTTCTGTTGGGCAGAATTTGAGTTGTCTGGGCGCGGAGTCGAACGCACCGTGTGTCATCGACACGGCCAAGCGGGGTAAGGAATGCCCTCAGGGCATTGGCCCCGGTCGGTGCGGGCGATCGTCCTCGCCCAGCCAATTTTCCCTCAACGAAAGCTACTAGCCAACCATGAAGGAATTGATTTATGAAAACTTCCACCATTGAACTTGCGGAAGCCCCAAAAATGGCTGTGGTTTGTTGAGGCCCATTCCCAGGCGCCGAAATGAAAAAGGGCCAGATCCGCTACACCGGGCACCAGGAGATATGCTGGAATCAGATGGCCGGCTGCTAGAACAACTTTGCCGTCACGTTGGCGGCGATCAAACAGAGAAAAACAAAACGAACTATTATGAACAAACTCGAAATGAAGGGCGACTGGAACATCACCAAGGGCAAGCTGAAACAGAAGTGGGGCGCGCTCACGGATGACGATCTCCAATGCGCCGAAGGCAAGCACGATGAACTGTTGGGTCGCATTCAAAAGCGCACCGGCGAAACTCGTGAAGCGGTCGAAAAGGCCGTCAAGGAAGCCTCATCCTGCTGCTGCAAATAGGTTGCGAACCGCGCGGGCGAACCAAGGGAGCCAGTCAGTATCCAGCGCCCGTGCGGGAAACTGGAGGTGAGCTGGATTTTTCGTTGATGGGACGATTCACCCACTGGGCGTAGCCGCCGATGGCGGTCGGCGCATTCTTTTCGCACCGCAGTCAACGCCGACTGCTGTTGGCGGCCTCTTGATTATTTGCTGTATGGCGGAGGTTCAGCGGCGAACAACCACGGTTTGCTTATGGACAGGGTTTACAAACGGGCTGATGAGATCAGCCGGAGGTTATCGTTGCACAGGCTGTCAGCCTGGGTGGGGTCTTCCTTTGATGCGTTGATCAATCGCGACAAACCGGCGCAGTTGTTCTTGAAGCGCCCGCTGATGGTGCATGAGGCGCTGGCCTCGATCCGCTGCTCCAGATTGGCGCCTTCAGCATCACCAACGGTGCCTTCAGCTAAGGAGGGGGAGGTAAACTACATTAGAAGACCGGACGTTGTCATGCCGGAGGGGGCGACGGTCCAATGCATCGACGAATTCGGCGAGGACTTCCCGGAGAATAGCCACTGGAAATGGAGCTAGCCAATAACCACCGCTTGACGGCCACACCGGCCATCGCTGCACCGCCGGGGGGCAAAGGCTGGCACAGCCAGCCGGCTGAGGAAGTGCTGACCCGGCTTGCCTCCACTGCGGGTGGACTCTCCTCGCAGGAAGCGGCGCAACGGCTTGTGACCAACGGCCCGAACGAGCTGAAGGAAGGAAAACTCATCAGCCCCCTCCAAATCTTCCTGGGCCAGTTCAAGAGTCTCATCATTTGGATTCTCGCCGCTGCTGGAGTCATCTCCGGGCTCCTCGGTGAAGTCGTGGACTGCATCGCCATCCTCGCCATTGTCGTCCTTAACGCGATCATCGGATTCTACCAGGAATACAAAGCCGGGAAGTCCATCGCGGCGCTCAAGAAGCTGACCGCGCCCCAGGCCAGGGTGCGGCGTGACGGACAAGTTACCTCGATTCCGGCATCGGGAATCGTGACCGGGGACATCCTCGTGCTGGAAGCTGGCGACCTGGTAGCCGCCGACGCCCGACTCCTCGAAGCGGCCTCCCTCAGGTGTGTCGAGTCCTCGCTCACTGGGGAGTCGAACGCAGTGACGAAACAGGCCATAACCTTAGCGCAGGGCGAAGTCGCACTGGGCGACCGCGAGAATATGCTGTTCATGGGCACGAGCGTCGCGGCGGGCACCGGCCGTGCAGTGGTGGTAGCCACGGGGATGAAGACGGAGTTGGGCTGCATCGCCGGTCTAATCGCAACGGCCGGGGCGGAGGAGAAGACCCCGCTTCAACAGAAACTCGATTCGTTCGGGCGGATCCTCGTCTGGGCGACGCTGGGCATCGTAGCGCTGCAGTTCGGGCTGGGGCTGCTGCGCGGAACAGATCCCTTTGAGCTGTTCATGACCTCAGTCAGTCTTGCCGTGGCGGCCGTGCCGGAAGGGCTGCCGGCCGTCGTCACGGTTTCGCTCGCGCTCGGCGTGTTGCGCATGTCCCGCCGCCGCGCGCTTGTGCGCAAACTGCCCGCGGTCGAGACGCTTGGCTCGACAACGGTCATCTGTACCGACAAGACCGGCACCCTGACCGTCGGCGAAATGACCGTGCGTGCGCTCTACGTCGCCGGCCACACTTATGAAGTCACCGGTGAAGGCTACGGGCCAGGAGGCGAGGTCCGGATTGAAGGCAAGAAAGCGGTAGCGGAGCACGCGGCGCCGTTGCTCGAACTGGCGACCATCCTCCTCGGCTGCAACAACGCCCATCTCGTCCAGGATGACGGAGCATGGAAAGTCGTTGGGGATCCCACCGAAGGCGCCCTGCTCACGGTCGGTCTCAAAGCCGGTGGCAACCCGGAGCGCATCGACAAGGAACTGCCCAAGGAGCACGAAATCCCGTTCGACTCCGACCGCAAACGGAGCACGGTTATTCGCCGCATGCGCGACGGCAAGCTCCGGGCTTTCACCAACGGCGCTCCCGGCGTGCTGTTGCAACTCTGCAAGAGCTTTTACACCCGCACCGGGATCCACCTTCTGACCGATTCGGACCGCCAGCGCATCCTGGCGCAAACCACCGCGATGGCGCAGCAGGCCCTGCGCGTGCTCGGCTCTGCCTACCGCGACCTCGACAGCATGCTGCCCAGCGCCCTTACCCCGGAGGCCGTGGAGCGCGAACTCGTGTTCGTCGGTCTGACAGGCATGCATGACCCTCCCCGGCCTGAGGCCAAAGCCGCCGTAGCCAAGTGCCACACCGCCGGCATTCGCGTGGTGATGATTACCGGAGATCATCCGGATACCGCAACTGCCATTGCGCGGGACATCGGCATCGCGGCAGCCGACGACACAGCCGTCGCGGGCGTGGAGTTGGACCAGATGTCCGACGATGAACTCCGCAAACGCGTCGCCGACATCGCCGTTTACGCCCGCGTCACCGCAGAGCATAAACTGCGCATCATTCGCGCCTGGAAAGCGAACGATGCGGTAGTTGCGATGACCGGCGACGGGGTCAACGACGCCCCAGCCATCAAAGGCGCTGACATCGGGATCGCCATGGGGAAAGCAGGCACGGAAGTGACCAAGCAAGCAGCGGACATGATCATCACCGATGACAACTTCGCCTCCATCGTCGCCGCCGTGGAAGAGGGTCGGGGCATCTATGACAATATCCGCAAGACCCTGCAATACCTGCTGGCGGGTAACACGGGTGAACTGCTGCTCATGACAATCTGCGTGGTCGTGGGTTTGCCCGCGCCGCTCCTGCCAATTCACCTGCTTTGGATTAACCTCGTCACCGACGGACTGCCTGCGCTGTGCCTGGCGGCCGACCCCATCGACCCTGACGTGATGAGGCGCCACCCGCGCCGCCGGTCTGAGCGCATCACCGACCGCCGATTCTTTCGCACGATGTGCCTCACCGGCATCCTCACGGCGGGTGTGGCGTTCGCGGTTTACCTTTATGTCCTGAAGCAGGGAAACTCCGAGGGGGCTCGCACTTATGCTTTCGCTGTTCTGGTCTTCGCCGAACTGCTGCGCTCCTTCGGCAGCCGCAGTGAAACCAAGCCGGTCTGGCGAATCCCTTTCTTGACGAACATCAACCTCGCCATTGTGGTTTGCGTTTCATTCGGACTTCAGGCGTGGAGTCAACACAACGCAACTCTGGGCCGCTTCCTGAAATCGTCCTTCATGCCGCTCACCGACTGCCTCTGGCTGGTTGCCGTAGGAGCTATCCCGCTGGTGGTTCTGGAGCTGCTGAAGCTGGTGCGAAGAAACCAGCGCCCCCCGCAGGGCGCCTCCGGTCCATAGACTCAACCCAACCGCACCCCGGTAGAGAGCAAAACCAGGAGAAACGTCTCCCCTGATCGGCCGGACGATTGCCAGTGGATCCCTCCAAGCGGCTCGTTCACCCTGCAACAAGCATGCTGAGGCGGTGGTGGTCATACAAGTTACAATGGCTTTGACCCCCCGACCCCCCACCAAAGGCGGCGCTAAGACGCCTTAAGTCGCCAGAAATGAATGGGTTGGAGCGCCGGGGCTCAGGTTGGCCCTCCATTAGCTGATGAGGAATGAACAACTTGCGCAAACAACTGCATCGACCCTGTGTTACAAAGTCAAAAGGCAAACTCTGCTTCTAAAGTAAATGGAAGCGCGAGATGAGTTGGAACACTAACATAAAGTATCCGGCCGGAGAAAACGATACGTCAACCATCCACGCTCAACCTTCGAGGCAAATCTCAATCCCGGTTTTTCCTGAATTGATGCCGGTTGTGCGGATCTCTCGACCGAGTTTTTCGCAGGAGTTGCGGGATTTGGCGCACCAGTTCGCCAGCCGCCCGGCTCGCCTCTCCGAGATCCTGGCGGCTACGCAAGGCAGGGGATTCAACCTATTCCTGTTGCTAATCGGACGCCCACCGGAAACGGGGATCTGAAATCACGGATGTGGCCCTGCATGAGATTGCCGTGGACGACATGCTTGTGGTTTATCCAAATGACCTCTGCCCAGTGGACGGCGTGGTGATCGAGGGGCATGGCGTGATGGATGAATCCTACCTGACGGGCGAGCCGTTCCAAATTACCAAGACTTCCGGCTCAACCGTGCTCTCGGGCGCGATCAACGGAGAATCGACCCTGACCATTCGGGCGACCGAGCAAGCCGCCGATTCGCGCTACGCAAAGATCATGGAAGTCATGCGCGAGTCCGAAGCCAAGCGACCCCAGTTACGGCGGTTGGGGGATCGCTTGGGCGCGATCTATACCCCGGTCGCGTTGGCGGTCGCTATGCGGCAGCTTTTCGCTTTCGTGATGCGCCGCGCGCGGAGAGCCGGTCCTTCGTGAGCCATTTGGGGCCGAAACATCACTTCGCGAGCGTGATGATCGTGTCGGGAGATCGCGAGTCGGAGGTGCGCTATCTCGCCGACCAAGTTGGCATTACCGAAATTCACGCGCAGAAGAGTCCGGAAGAGCGTGACGGACTGTCCGCGAAGTGCTGATGCAATTGTACCAGGAACAACATCACTCGTAAGACGTTGCTGGTCGTGGATGACAACCCGATGGTTTGCGACGTGGAGGCACAGGTTCTGCTGGAACTGCACCCCGATCTGACGGACATGCGGGATTCCTGCGAATTCCTCCGCACGGTTTTCGGGCAGCAGGTGATAACGAAATCGCTCCAACTACAGTTCGAGATCTCGCCCAACCTCCCGCGTGCGTTGTTACTGGATCGCCTGCGGATGCGCCAGGTGCTGATGAACTTGCTGAGCAATTCCATTAAGTTCACGGAGCGGGGCTGCGTCAAAACGCGAGTCTCCTGGGAAGGCCAGGCAGACGGCCGCAACGGGATGCTGTTGATCGACGTCGAGGACACCGGGATCGGCATCCCGGCTGAGGAACTGGAGGAGGTTTTCAAACCGTTCGTTCAGGCGGAAGCCCGGCAAACGGCGGAAGAAAAAGGAACCGGCGTCGGCCTAACCATCGTCAAGCGCCTCACCGAGTTGATGGGCGGCAGCCTGACTGTCGAAAGCACAGTCGGTCAGGGCACCGTCTTCCACTTGCTGCCAGGAACGGTCAGGAAGCGTTGGACCAACTGAAAATGGGAAGACCCGACCTGGGTTAGCCCCTTATTTACAACGGTTTATGATGATTTCCCTACGAAATAAGATGGTGCCAGAGGAGGGATTTGAACCCCCGACCAAAGGCTTATGAGTCCTCTGCTCTACCCCTGAGCTACTCTGGCAACCACTTTATTTACAGCGATTTACGTATTTCAATTCGCCGTCCATTTGACGTTGTGCTGGAAGTTGTGCCAGTGTTGTCCCGTGAAAGGTACTGCAACACCAAGCAATATCCAAACTGCTGTTTAGCGTCAAATTGGCGGTGGACAATACTCCAAAGTCTTCGAGCGGCGCAAGTGCAGAATCGATGTCGTCACCCTGCGCCAGGGTGGTTTCAAGAAATCGTAGCCGCCGACGGCAGTCGGCGCTAACACT
>JBAXTC010000451.1:0-6495 GCA_037130375.1 Verrucomicrobiota bacterium
CCAGAGTTCTGCTGGAAGAGGTGTTGGTGAACGGGCAGGCTCGGGTGCCTGAGGCCTCACCAGTCGGGAGACTTGGAGAGCGCGGCATTTCCGCAGCGCGCCAGGTCACCATCCCTCCTGGTGGCCGCGATCTCGAGTTGCATTATACCGGAATCAGCTTCGGGTCTCCCGAGAAGCTGCGCTTTCGCTACAAAATGCCGCGGCTGAACCGCGACTGGGTGGAAGCCGGGGAGCGGCGGACGGCCTATTATCATCATCTGGCGCCGGGCCTCTACGTCTTTACTGTGCTCGCCTGCGACGCTGATGGTATCTGGAGCGACGATGCGCCGTTGCTGGGCATCACCGTGCAGCCTTACCTTTGGGAAACCACATGGTTCCGCATCCTTGCCGCAGTGGCCGCGCTCGGATTGCTGGCGGGCTCGGCGCGACTGGTCGAACAGAGGCGTTACAAACGCCGGCTTGCGCTCATGGAAACGCGGCACGCCGTCGAACGGGAGCGCCTGCGCATCTCGCAGGATATGCACGATGACATCGGCAGCATCCTCACGCAGGTCTCGCAGCTTAGCGACCTGGGCCAAAGCGAGGACGGCGGCCAACTGGCGGCCAGAGGCCAGTTCGAGCGCATCGGCACCCAGGCGCGGGCCGCAGTGCAGGCGCTGGATGAAATTGTTTGGGCGACCAATCCCAAGAACGACAACCTCCCACGCTTCGCCGAGTACGTCTGCCGCTTTGCCGACGAGTTTTTCGAGGACTCTGCCGTGCGCTGCTGGCAGGAAGTGCCGACGGATTTGCCCAACGTGCCGCTGCGCGCCGACCTGCGGCACAACGTCTTCCTGGCGGTCAAGGAAGCCTTCAATAATGTCCTGAAACATTCCTGCGCGACAGAAGTCTGGCTGCGGCTGGCCCTGGTGGACTCGCGGGTGAGCCTGGAAATTCAGGAC
Organism: Verrucomicrobiota bacterium; assembly: GCA_037130375.1. Lineage (GTDB taxonomy): Bacteria > Verrucomicrobiota > Verrucomicrobiia > Limisphaerales > UBA8199 > JAPLUA01. The sequence continues at coordinate 942 of JBAXTC010000451.1, forward strand.
AACGGACGCGGATTCAATCCGCGGCAACCGTCCCCGGGCGGCAATGGGCTGCACAACATGCAAAGGCGTCTAATAGAATGTGGCGGCCAGGCTGAGATCATCAGTCAGCCGGGAAATGGGACAACACTGCGCTTCGGCTTCCCACTGGGTGCTGCCGGGGGCTGACCCGGATGGCGAGCCTGCCGATGCTGCTGATCTAACATCTTTGTGGTATGGTTAACCTTGGCCGGTTCCGGGTATGAATAAACGCACGTTGAATAAAACGATTCAAGTTGCGCTCGTCGAAGATGATGAGGGCGTGCGCGCCAATTTGGCGGCCCTCCTCAATACCTCGCCGGGCTTTTCGTGCCAGGCGGCATACCCTGACGCCATGACGGCACTGAAGTTCATTCCAGCCAACCGCCCGGACGTCGTGCTGATGGACATCAACCTGCCAGGCATGGCGGGCACCGAATGCGTCAGCCGCCTCAAAATCGTCGCGCCAACCCTTCCCGTTTTGATGCTCACCGTCTATGACGACAGCGAGCAGATCTTCAAATCACTCATGGCCGGCGCTAACGGTTACCTGCTCAAGCGGACACCCAAGGGCAAGCTGCTGGAAGCAATCCGGGAAATCACCAGCGGCGGGGCGCCGATGTCGCGCCAGATCGCCCGCCGGGTGGTCCAGTTTTTCCATGAAATCAAGCAGGTGCCGAACCTCGTCCACCGTGCTCCCGAGCTCCAAACCTTGACTGAGCGCGAGGAGCAAGTCCTGTCCCTTCTGGCCAAGGGCCACGCCTACAAGGAAATCAGCGGTCTCATGCTTATTAGCTTCGAGACCGTCCGCACCCACGTCCGCAGCATCTATGAAAAACTGCATGTCCACAGTCGAACCGCAGCCACGCTGAAGTACCTCGGCCGATAGTAGCGCACGACGCGCGGGTGCCGGCGGTGGCAGATCGAAAGACGGGAACTTCAGGGGAGGTCAGAGGCGGGGATCGAAGGGACTCAAGCCGTGTAACCAAACGCGCGGCAGTAGGGGGCTAACCGTGCCTGCACCGGTTCAAGGGCCTCTGCGTATTGGTGCCATCGCCCCACGGCGCGCTTGTAAACCGGCTGCGTCACGTCGTGATAGGTGGGCGCGAAGAGGAATTTTCGGCGGGCGGTTTCAAAGTAGCGGCCCTGGTCAGGATGCCAGGCGAGCCCAAGAAACTCAGTCACCCGTTTGCCTTCGGCTTCCAGGTTGGTCACCACATCCTCGTAGCGGCTTTCGATCCAGTCGAACCCGCCCAACTCGCGCATCCGCAGCCAGACATCCATGAGGTCGGCGTAATGCTTGACAGTGCGTTCGAGGCTCAGGAAGTTCACATTGGTCGAATTGAGCATGATGTTCACAAAGAAGCAACTGATGACAACGTCGCGCGGGTCGCGCAGGGCTATAATCACCTTCAACTCCGGAAAAACGCGCAGCCAGAGGTTCAGTGACATGGTCGGGGAGGGGTTCTTATCGAGCAAAATGCCCGCGGCCGGTTCCCCCTCGATCTCGCGCAGCAGGCTCTTGATGTAGCGCCGGCGCATCTCGGCTCGACGGGACGCCGACAGCGTGTTCAGGGTGGTCAATTGCGCCTCCCCTTCCGGCGCCGAGAGGTTGATGTGGCTCGTAATCTCCTGCGTGAAAGCCACGGGTTCGTCGAAGGCCAGCACCTCCGGATGCGCGTCTAGAATCTGCTCGAGCAGCGTGGTGCCGCTGCGCGGGTGGCCGCCGAGAAACGCGGTTTGGTAACGCTCGACGGAGGCGGGCGGTTCCTGCCGCCAGTGGCGTATCAGGTCGGGCCTTAGGACGGCCAGCAGTGCCCGCCGCCGCCGGTCTCCCTCGTCGTACCCCCGCTCAAGCAACCCCGTGTCGGTGATCGTCCGCACCAGGGCCTTGGCCTCGATGAGCCAATGCATCGCCTCGGTGTATTGGCCCAGTTGATCGAGCACCACCCCCAGCAGATGGCGGCTGGCGTACTTGACGTAAGGATATTGGGGCCCGTCCTTGATCAAATCGCGCAACGCCGTCTCCGCTTCGGCATCCCTCTTTTGACGGTGAAGGAGGAAGGCGCGGAAATAACGGGCCTGATCGTCGCGGGGGTGCCTGGTGAGGCACGCCTCGACGCAATCCCAGGCCTCCTCGAGCCGGCGCTCTTTCTCGAACCAAACTGCCAGATTGATGCGGGCATCGACGGAATCAGAATCGACGGCCACCGCGCGTTCGTAACAACCGCGGGCATCGTCCAACTGGCGCAGCCCCTGGTATTGCTGGCCGATCATGCAGAGCAGGGAGGCGTTGCGCGGCGCCAGCCCCAGCGCGCGGCGGTAGGCGAGGTTGGCCTGGGCGAAATCCAATTCTCCCGAAGCGGCGTTCCCCAACTCGAACCACAATTCCGGCACGGCAGGATACCTCCGTACCAGCTCACGGTAGGCCGCCAGCGCCGGGCCGTGCTGGCCGCTGAGCAGCTTCTGCTGGGCCTTGTGCCAGCGAGCGACATCGCGCGGCGTGCGCTCCAATTGGGCCAGTGTGCCGGACATGAATGAAAGTCAGGGCCTTCCCTCTGGACAAAAAGCGGCCGGAAATACCTCCCGGCCGCCTCGAACGAGTTAAGAGCAACTTGGGCCGCCAGGCTACGGCGTGCCAACGAGCCGGTAGAACAGGGCCGGCTCTGATATCTCGAAGGGCATGGGCGAGACGGCGCCAGAGACCGGTGTCCACGCTGCGCCGGGAGTCAAACTGGGCGATCTGATGAGTGTGCCGAAGGGCCAGACGAGGCTCTGGCCGTATATCGCGCTGTTAAATGTGTATTGGACTTTCAGCGCTGCAGTCTCCACTAGCGCGCCGTTCGTATAAACCTGGCCGATTTCCGTATCGGTCAGGATGCGGTTATATATGCGGAAGTCGTCCATATCACCGTCGAAGCGCTTCCAGTACGAGTCATGCGACTTGCCGATTTCGATCTGCTGGGCAAGGGGCCACGACCAACCATTGGTGACCGGAGTGCTGGCGGACAACACGGCATCAATGTAGATCGAGATAGTGTCATCGACGGACTGGCCATACGTCACCGCAACGTGGTGCCAATTGCCGTCGGGCAGATAGCCGGTCGCAAGTGCGTTTCGGGCTCCAGCCTGGCCTTGCCAGAGAATCGCCCCGGCGTCGTTCAACAAGATCAACGTGCCGTTGGTAGTGCGACGATCAAAAAGAATTGCGCCCTCGGTGCCGGGCCCGGGAATCGGCGCGTTTGCCAGCATCCAGAAGCAGATGGTGCCGCTGGCCGAGTTGAAGTCCGAGTTGGTGGGGATGATGATCTGGCTGCCGGTGGCGGCGGAGAATTGCTCGACGCCGATGCGGGTCACCGGCGGGTTGGCCGTATCCGTGACGGAAGCGACCCAGGTGGACCCGTAATTGTAGCCTGAATGCGGCGTTCCGACTGGCTTGGTGTCCTGAATCAAGCCCCCGGCTACAATCTGCACGGTGAACGGGGCGTCGGTGCGCGGGATGTGCGGGGTCACTGCCGCCCATGTGCCACCGATTCGGAACTCGTCGAAGCAGCCATTGGGATTGGAGTTGTGCGTGACAATCCGAATCTGGTTGAAGGCGATGACCGCTTCATTACCCGAGGCGTTGGCGGAGGCCGGCTCGGCGCTGAGCGAGGAGGGGTTGACGTAAAGCCTTACCGCCGTGTTGGTGGGTGTAAAGTCGAAACGGTAAACCAGCAGCGCCGCGGTCGAGGCCGGCACTGAAGTCGTGGCGTTCGGGGCGGCGCGGCTGCCCCAGCCCCAAGGTGAATAATACCAGCACGAGCCGAGGAACAGTGTCGCGGTGCCGTCCTTCACCAGTTCGATTCCACCCCAACCGGCGTTGGTGACCTGGCAGACGAAGCTCATGTAGAGCGTGCCGCAACTGGCCCCACCAAGGGTCGCCTGCAGACTGCGGATGTCATCAAAGTCCGCGCTGCCACTGGCGCCCATCTGAACCGCCCCGCCGGTCGAGACGAGTTCGCTCAGTCCACCACGCCACGGGGTGGCGGGCGTAAAGACCGAATGATCGCCGTTGTAGCCTGATTCCTGGGACCAAACGCCACTCCAGCCAATGCCGCCGCCTTGAGCGGTCAGGCTGCCCGCCGGGTAACTAAACCCGTCATAGGGCGGCTGGGAATTGAGCACTATCAGTGCAGCCACGCTGCTCGTGACACTGCCGACGGAATTGGTGATGACCACTTTGTAACTGGCGGCGTCCGAGGGTTGGAGATTGGTCAGGTTCAACGTCGCATTGGTCGCGTTTAGAATGGCGCCGGCGCCCTTAAACCATTGGTAGATCAGTGGGGTCTGGCCACCTGCCACAACACTGAACTGCTCATTCATCGAGAGGTAGTTGGTGGCTGTGGCGGGCAGATCGACAATCACGGTGGGAGCCAGGAGGACTGTGACTTGCGCCACGACACTCGTGCCCAGACCGTAGGCATTGCTGGCCACCAAGGTGTAGGCTGCCGAATCACTGCTGGCAGCACCGGCCCTGAAATAGGTATTGGTGGTCGCGCCCGGAATGGCCACACCGTTGGTATGCCACTGATACGAAATTGGGGGTATGCCTATGGCCTGCGCACTCAACGAGATGGTGGCTCCGGAATTATAGATGCCGCCAACTGGCTTCTGGCTCACCACCGGCTGGTCGGTGATGATAAAGCCCGCCAGCGCGCAAGTCCTTATGTCTGGTCGGGCCGGACTGCTCATGGTGATGGCGTTCTTCGTGAGAGGTTCGGTCGCCAGCAATCCAACCGGGCCGGATCCAATCTCATTGCCGGCCGTATAAATCGGGTTGAAGCTCAGCGAGTTTGTGTAGCTCGCACCATCCGCGAAATCCACCTGCGAGGTAGGCGTCACTTGACCCGCGGCGATGCCTTGGATGACATAGCCGTGGGGGAAGGCGGCGTTCAATCCCGACAAACCGACACTCCAACCGGTGTTATCAAGCATACCCCAGGTAACTTCGTCTTCACCTGGTGTGACTACCTCCGGAACCCAGCCGGCGTTCAGCGCGCCGATGCCGGTTTGCCAGGGGTTCGCAGCCTCTAATTGCGCGGTGACAGATCCCATGATGACGCTCGAAGATACTGCGGCATAAGCGTAAAACGGGGCAGGGCTGATCCAATTGCCGACGTCAACGCCAAACGCTTTGGCGGTGACTGGGAAACCAGTGGTTTGATAGCCGGCACCCCCATCGGCATAAGTCCAAGTCTGGATGTTCAGCCCGATGGTGGTCCCTGCGTGCGCAGCGCCGAGCATCAGGGCCGCGGCAGGCACGGCCAAGGCCGTTTGTTTGAGGAATCTTGTGTTGAGGAGTTTTCTTTTCATGAGGATTACATGCTAGCTTATCATTTCATTTCAAAGCAAGAATTTAACCTCATCTCGATTCCCAGGCATATACCACATTTGGGGGAGACAGCCCTGGTTCCCAGGGTGGATTCAAGAAGCCACAGATTGGTAGCCGCTGACGGCAGTCGGCGCACTTTCTCGAATTTACGGAGATTAGCGCCGA
>JBAXTC010000452.1:0-6488 GCA_037130375.1 Verrucomicrobiota bacterium
TCCGCTCTGCGCTCTCCGCTCTTCTCTCTCCGCTTCACAGTTTCAGCATTTCAGCTTTTCTTTTATGGGGAACCTTGAACATCGAACTTTGAACGGGAAATGGGGAATGGAGAAATCCGCTCTGCGCTCTCCGCTCTTCTCTCTCCGCTTCACAGTTTCAGCATTTCAGCATTTCAGCATTTCAGCTTTTCTCCGCTCTGCGCTCTCCTCTCTTCTCTCTCCGCTTCACAGTTTCAGCATTTCAGCATTTCAGCATTTCAGCTTTTCAGCGCTTGCGGTCGTGTTGATGGCCGGCCGCGCGACGGGAGCTTCTTTATCGGATCCGGCGGTGGATGCTTACAATGTGCGCGTGGGCACGCAGACCTTTGCCGGGCAATACCAATTCACCACGAACACGCTGCTTGTCGAGACCGCAGAAGCCATCAGCGAGATGGGAAGCGGCATCATCAAGTTTTACCTCGGCACGGACGTTCCCAGGCAGTACCGGATCAATCTTGGGCCGAACATCACGAATCTGTTGACGCTCATCCGTGACGAACCCTCTTATCATCATCTGCTCGACATGCCGTTCCAGCATTTCGTCATCTGGGCCTACCCATTCGGGAACGCCTGGCCCTTTGACGGTTATTCGGTCAGCGAGCGCGCCGACGATTACCGGGAGATTTACGATCTCACGCGCTACTTGCTCACCAATTGCAATAACTCGGGCAAGACCTTCTATCTTGGGCACTGGGAGGGGGATTGGTATTTGTTGCCCAACTACAATACGTTAACCAACCCAACGGCGACTGCGATTCAGGGAATGATCGATTGGCTGAACAACCGGCAGAAGGCGGTGGACGATGCCAGGAGCGCCACCCCGCATAGCAATGTCGAAGTTTTTAATTATACCGAGGTGAATCGTGTGCTGGACGCGACCTCGGGCAACCCCAATAACAACCAGCGCGTCATCAATCGTGTGGTGCCGTTTGTGACGAACCTTGATTGTGTCTCTTACTCGTCTTACGACGTCATGGACGCTGGCGCTTCGACCCTGTGGTCCACGCTGGATTACATGCAGTCCATGCTGCCGACGAACAAGGCGAGCGCCATCCCCGGCGCGCGCCTCTGGATTGGCGAGTATGGCTGGGGCACGCTGGACAACACCACGCAAGAGCAAAAGAGCCGCGCTTACATCCAGCGTCTGCTGAGCTGGGCGCCAAGCCTGCGCTTCATCCTGTTCTGGGAAATGTACAACAACGAGCCCAACCGTGCCTTCTGGCTGATCGACTCGAACAACACCAAGGTGGCGTCCTACTACCTCCACCAACGGTTTCTCAACAATGCGCGTTTGCTCCTCGGCCAATTCAAGGAGCGGAACGGGCGGCTGCCGGCCGAGAGTGAGTTTGGCCCGATGGTCTCGCCGATGCTAGGCCAAATGCTGCCGTCGCCGATGCGCCTTGCAGTCTCGAATCTCGTTGTGACTTTGACCGATGCGACGACCGCGTTGGTCTCGGGCTCTCTGGCGCAGGGTGTGTATGGTGATGATTGCGCGGTCGTTCGCGTGTTCTATGGACAGTCGGATGGCGGCACAAACCGGGATTCCTGGGAGCAAGGCCAGTTTATCGCGGTGAACACGAACTTCAGCCCCGGGATTTTCACCGCGATCCTTCCCAATCTGGCCCCGAGCACGAATTATTTCTTCCGCTATTACGCGACCAATTCGAGCGGCGAGGCATGGGCGCAAACCTCGGCCCAGTTCAGCACGGTGGCGCTTCACCCGGCGGACTATGGTTCGACCATGAAAATCCTCTTCAAGGGTTATAACCGTGGCGAGGCGCTGCTCAATTTTCCCGTGCTGGTGAATCTGGGTACCAATCTTTCCGGGTTTTCCTACCGGCAATTCGCCTCGCCGTCCGGTGGCGACCTGCGGTTCACGGACGCGGGCGGCCTGATGCCGCTGTTGTTTGAGATAGACGAATGGAACACGAATGGCACATCGAGCGTCTGGGTGCGTGTTCCGCGGTTGGCCGGCACGAACGATTTCATTTGGGCGGCCTGGGGAAATCCGCTGGCGGCGCGTCTGCCTCCCTCGAGTACCAACGGCGCCGTCTGGTCGCTCGACCATTTTCTGGTGTATCACATGAAGGAGAGAGGGTTTCCCTACGCCGACAGCGCCCTTCGATATCCGGCGCTGGCGGGAATCGCTCCGGCCTCCACCCCGGGTCTGGTCGGGCGCGGCTGTCTGTTTAATGGCTCTTCCCAATACCTGAACGCCGGCGTCATCAATTTAGGAGATTCCTTCACGCTGTCAGCCTGGGTCAATCTGGATTCGACCACCAAAGATATCCAAACGATTTGGGCTAACAAATCGGGCGGCTATAACTCCGCCGGCCTTGCTCTTTACGCCGATACTTACCAAACCAGCGACCACAAGTTGCTATTGGAGACCGGCAATGGCAGCAGCGGCGCGACCGCTTCAACCGCTGTTGGCCGCGTCAGTGCCGGACAATGGCAGCAAATTACCGCGGTGGTGGACCGGCCCGGGGGTGCAGCTCGTTTGTACGTTGATGGCAACGATCTTACACAGACTGCGACGATCCGCGCCGACCTGGCCAACCAGGCCGCGATGAACCTCGCGCGCTTTACCGGCGGCAATTTTTATTGGAAGGGAATGATCGACGAAGCGCGCATCGAGTCTGTGGCGCGCTCCAGCAATTGGGTCTGGGCCACATGGATGACGGTTGCCTCCAATACGGTGCTGGCCAGTTATTCGAGCGTGCTCCGCCAACCGCTGGCGCTCTCGATTGCGGGGACGGGCGCCACGAAACTCCTTTGCTGGCAGGCCTGTGGTGTCGGTGCCGGACTTTTTGCCACAACGAATCTCGCGCCGCCCATCACTTGGACAGCGGTCACCAACCAGCCTGTCCTGGTGAATACTCAGTGGCAGAACACGCTGCCGGCTGACGACAGCCAAACCCGTTTTTATCGGCTTCAGGCCGAGCCGTGACTGCGTCGTCTGACCAAGGACCAAGCCATTCACACTCGTCCACCCATTGCGGTTGACTTAATAACGACTTGTTGAATAGTCATTGTCTATGAGAATTTCAAAGAAAACCGATTATGCGCTCCGCGCCCTGTTCACATTAGTCGATCACTTTGGTAGTGGACCGATTCCAATCCGTGAGCTGGCTCGCCGGAACGATGTTCCGAAGAAGTTCCTCGAGCAGATTATGCTCGCACTCAAGAAGCGCGGGTGGGTGGAAAGCCTGTCTGGTTTGCGGGGCGGCTATCAGCTTGCCAAGTCTCCAGACAAGATCACGATGGGCGAAGTGGTGCGTAATTTCGACGGCATTCTGGCCCCCATTGAATGCGTTTCAATCAGCGGTTACAAACGCTGCACTCAAGAGCCTGTTTGCAGATTCCGCCGTGTCTTTCTCGACGCCCGAAACTACCTGGCGAACTTGATGGACCACACCACCCTCGCCGACGTGGCCAAAGGCACCCCTGTCTCCAAGCCGGAGGTTTTCGCGCCCGGATTCATGGAGGGCGGGGGTATCTGAACCGTCCCGCACCTCCTCTATCCCCCCCCAAAAAAAACTGTAAAAAGAATTTGACGGTCTATTGTCCCAGTGGTAAACACTACGCAAACAGTAGTCCTTTATGAACTATACAACATCGCTGAAATCGTCTGGAATGCGGAAGGTTATCCCGAAAATTGGGGATTACATTCAGCCGGTTTTGTTTGCATTTAATAACTACTCGTTGAGTCGCTATTGGTATTCATCTCTGAACCAGGTTGCCTCATTCCCAGCCCGGGCAGAGCGCGCAGCCCGCACCTCTTTTGCCGACCGGCTTACCGGAGGCGCAACACTCAAAACACACACGCGCCACGCCGACCGGACCTCCGGAAGCCGCTTCTGGCATTTTACCAAATAGATTAAGATTATGAAATACAGTCTGAAACGTTCCATCTCTCACCAAAGCTCCGTCCTCCTCTTTCGAGGACTCGCGACCGCAGTGACTATTGCCGCCGCGCTATCGGTTGCTCACGCCGCCGAGGATTCCAATGCGGCACCCGCCAAGGCCGAGAAGCCGCCACCGCTTCCGTTACACCAGATCGAAGGCAACGGCGGCATTTTCTCGACACTCTCCGCCTACCTGGTCAATCCGCCGCGAGACGGCGAAGCCATCGGCCGGCCAGCGGCCGGATTCTCATTTGTGGACTTGGGTTATGGCCGCGAGTTGATAGCCCTGACCGCGACGGAAACCCCTTGGAAACGGCTTGAGTTGGGGTTTGGTTACGAGAACTTTAATCTTGGGGATCTACCCCAGGACATCCTGCGCCAGACCGGAGCTAACATCACTGACCAGACCGTCTCGATGTATAATGCCAACGCCCGGCTCCAACTGCTCAAGGAGGATGAGTTCGAGCAGAAATGGATTCCGGCGCTGACCTTCGGTTCTCATTTCAAGTACAACGATACCATCAAGAACATTAATCGCCAACTTGGTGGTGTGCTCCACGACCACGGCATCCAGGATGACAGCAGCGTCGATTTTACCCTTTATGCCTCGAAACTGTTCACTTTTCTGCCGCGGCCGGTGTTGGTGGAACTGGGCGGGCGCGCGACCAAGGGCGTGTGGACTGGGCTGGCAGGTTTTACCGAGGATTATAGCTGCCTGTTTGAAGGCAATATCGCGGTGTTCATCACCGACAACATTATTTTGGCGGCTGAATACCGGCAGATGCCCAATAATTACCAGCCTGTTGTAGTCAACGGCCAGACTTTAGTTGGTCGTTCCAGTGACTGGTGGACCATTGATGCGGCGTACATCATCAACAGACACTGGACTGTTGCCCTCGGCTACGGCCACTTTGGCCAGGTGCTGAATCATCAGGCCAACGGCACCTGGGGCATCACGACCAAGTTCGAGTTCTGAACTCAACCCGCCGCCCCCAGCCAGAAACAAGAACACATCACCAAACGAAAAACAGTAAACAACAGCAATATGAGCATACCAAGCAAACACCTCAGCACTCTTGCCCTCCACGCCGGGCAAACTCCTGATCCGACGACCGGAGCTCGGGCGGTGCCCATCTACCAGACCACCTCCTACGTTTTTAAGAGCACAGATCATGCGGCGAATCTTTTCGCTCTTAAGGAATTCGGCAACATCTATACGCGGATCATGAACCCGACGACCGACGTCTTCGAGCAGCGCATCGCGGCGCTGGAAGGCGGCACGGGCGCGCTGGCCGTTTCGTCCGGCCAGAGCGCTACCACGCTGGCTCTGTTGGCCATCACTCAGGTCGGCGACGAAATCGTGTCGGCGAACAACCTCTATGGCGGGACCTATCAGCTCTTTCACTACACCCTGCCCAAGCTGGGCCGGACGGTGAAGTTCGTGGACTCGCAGAATCCGGAGGCATTTCGTCAGGCGCTCACGCCCAGGACGCGGGCTTTCTACGCTGAAACCATCGGCAACCCGAAGCTCGACGTCCCGAACTTCGATGCGCTGGCGAAAATCGCCCATGAGGCTGGCGTGCCGCTCGTGGTCGATAACACCATCGGCATCGGCCTCGTGCGCCCGTTTGAGTTCGGCGTGGACATCATTGTCGCTTCGGCGACCAAGTACATCGGCGGTCACGGCACGTCCATTGGCGGCGTGATCGTGGACTCCGGCAAGTTCAAATGGGACAACGGCAAGTTTCCCGAATTCACCGAGCCAGACCCGAGCTACCACGGCCTGAAGTATTGGGATGTGTTCGGGAACTTTCCCGGGCTGGGCAATGTGGCTTTCATCATCAAGGTCCGTGTTCAGCTCCTGCGCGACATCGGGGCAGCGCTCAGCCCCTTCAACGCCTTCCTCTTCCTCCAGGGATTGGAGACGCTGCCGCTCCGCCAGCGCCAGCATTCAGAAAACGCCCTCGAAATCGCCCGCTTTCTCAAACAGCATCGGCTGGTGACATGGGTGACCTATCCCGGCCTCTCGGACGACCCGAACCACAAGCTCGCCGCGAAGTATCTCAAGAAAGGCTTCGGCGGCATCGTCGGTTTCGGCATCAAAGGCGGCCTGGAGGCGGGACGCAAGTTCATCAACTCGGTGAAACTGCTCTCGCATCTGGCGAACATCGGCGATGCCAAGACTCTTGTCATCCATCCCGCCTCGACTACGCACCAACAGCTCACCGCCGAGGAACAGGCCGGCGCAGGTGTCACGCCGGACTACGTCCGTCTTTCCATCGGTTTGGAGGATGCGGAAGACATCAAGGCCGACATCGAGCAGGCGTTACAGGCTTCGCAGCAGTGATCCACCTGGCGCTACATCTTACACTTGCGCCTTCGGCAGCACGAAGATTGACAGGGCAACGACGCTAACGGACCGGCACGTGCTGTATGAACACTCAACTAGAACGGGCCATGCCCACCGCAACTCAGACGACACCATCGCGGGGCCACGCAGATCAAAGCCCCCATCGCTCCCTGGACCTTATCACGGGGCCG
>JBAXTC010000453.1:0-6478 GCA_037130375.1 Verrucomicrobiota bacterium
ATGATCAAAGCTCAGCACCACGATGCCGGAAACCAGCAATAGCTTGTCCGCCAGCGGATCGAGAATCGCCCCCAGCTCACTGCGCTGATTATACCGCCGCGCGACGTAGCCGTCCACGCCATCGCAGATGGCGGCAATGGCGAACGAAAAAAGCGCCAGCAACCGATGCACTTCATTGCCATCTTTGGTGTAATAAAGGGTCTCGACCACGAAAAACGGGATCAGCAGGATGCGCAGGATAGTTATCTTGTTCGCAGTGGTCATGGCCGATCGTGGTTAGTTTTCGCAGGTCACGGAAAATGTCAAATGTTCTCTTCGACGAATACCTCGAGGGCCGGGCTGCCAGCAAACAGAATTGTCAGCCGCCCGCGTTCGGGTATAGTTTCCCCAAATGGCAGTCGAAAACCGAATCGTCAAGGTCCAAAAGCGCAATCGCGCCCTCGTAAAGTTCGATGACACTCGCATCCGGGGGGCGGTCCTGCGGGCGGCGGAGTCCATTGGCGGGTTTCGACAGGATTTCGTTCCCGGCGTCAATGGCACGATCTTTGACGCCTATGTCACCGATGACAATATCGCCGAGTTTCTGGCCGATGCGGTCGTGGTTTGCCTCAATTCTGACCCGCATCATCACATCGCCAACTTCCCGCCAACCATCGAGACAATCCAGGATGAAGTGCTGCATGCGCTCCGCAGTTACGGGTTCCAAAATACCGCCGATGCTTACGCCTGCTATCGCTGGGGCCGTCACTGGTTGCGCGAAGGCGCAATCGCGCCCGATAAATTTGCCGGCAATGGCTTTCCGCGGGCGCAGATGGAAAAGACCCTCGCCTGGAACCGGCAGCGCGGATGCGACACCGTCACCGGGCTGAACGACATCGTCCGCCGCGGGAAAATCAAATCGCTGGTGGACGAATCGCTTGCGCTTTACGAACAGTCGCTTGATGAGGCTGCAATGAAAGTCATGGTCCGACTCAATGCCGGCGACCATCTGCGAATGATCTGGGTTAGCGGCCCGAGTTCTTCCGGCAAGACCACCACCACCGTCAAGCTGACCGAGCGCCTGCAGAAACAGGGACTGCGCTTCCTGATGCTCAACCTCGACGACTATTTTTGGTCGTTGGTCGAGCATCCCACCGACTGGATCAACGACCGCAATTACGAGACGCCCGAAGCGCTGGACATCCAACTGCTCAATCGCCACCTCAGAGGGTTGCTCGACGGCGAGACCATCGAGAAACCGGTTTACAGCTTTAAGGAGGGCCGCCGCATCGCCACCAAATCTATCAAGCTCGAAAAAGACCAGGTTCTCCTGCTCGATTGCCTGCATGGATTGTACCCGCCCATCACCGAGGGCATCCCCGCCTCCGCCCAGTTCCGGCTCTATATCGAGACCCAGAACGTCCTGTATGAAGGCGATGGCAGCACCGGGCGGCGGACCAAATTCACAGACGTGCGTCTGATGCGCCGTATGCTCCGGGATGCGCAGCACCGCAATCACAGCCCCCTCCTTACCCTCCTGCATTGGCATTACGTGCGCTCCGGTGAATTGTTCAGTATTGTCCCGTTAAGCGGCTTGGCCGACCATGCCGTCAACGGCGGGTTCCCCTTCGATCTGCCTGCCCTCAAACCTTTCTTCTGCGGCCCCGGCGGCCACTTGCCGGCATCCGCGGATTTTCAATCCTATGCCGGCTTCCTGGACGCGCGCATTCGCTATGATCGTGTCCGCAATCTGCTCGAGTCAATCGTCGGCCTGAGTCGAGACCAGGTCAGCGGTTACGACATCATTCCGGGTGACACGGTGGTCCGCGAGTTCATCGGTGGCAGCACCATCAAAATTCCACATAACGAATAACCCCCCAATCCACATGAGAATTCTTATCGCACTCCTTTTGGGCATTGGCGTCGGCGCCGCAGTGGTTTGGTTCTACAGCACCAATCAAGGCGGCCCCCGGATGCAGGCCGCCGCAGAAAAAGTCGGCAGTGCAGCCAAGTCCGCCCGCGATTCGGTGCAGGATTTGCGTGTCCTCGACTTGCGCTCTGAGGACATCAAAGATGAGTTGGCCCGCACGGGCCAGGTAGTCCGCCGCAAAGCCCGCGAGGCCGGCCAGGCCATTGTCGATGCCACGGCGGACGCGCGGACCACCGCCACCATCAAAACCAAATTGATTGCCAGCCGCGATCTCTCCGGCCTGAACATCTCCGTCAACACCACGGCGGGCGTGGTGACGCTCTCCGGCGCGGTTTCATCCTCCGAGCACATCAGCAAAGCCATGCTGCTGGCGATGGAAACCGACAGCGTGCGCGAAGTCATTTCGACACTGCAGGTCAAACCAAAACCTTGAATGCATTAAAAGCGCGTATTTGTCGGAAATCTGCGTGTAATTCCTGTCCTCAACGGTTACCTTTCAAGTCACCATGAAAATTCGCGTTCGTTTTGCTCCGAGTCCGACTGGCTTTTTGCACATCGGCGGCGCCCGCACGGCGCTGTTTAACTGGCTCTACGCCCGGCACACCGGCGGCACGTTCATTTTGAGGGTCGAAGATACCGACGCGGCGCGCAATACCCAGGCGGCCGTCAATGTCATCCTCGATGGCTTGCGCTGGCTTGGCTTGGATTGGGACGAAGGTCCCGTTAGCGGCGATGCCACCGGATCGAGCAAAGGTGACTGCGGACCCTACTTTCAAAGTCAACGCAAAGAGAACTACCAGCGCCGGGTCGAAGCCCTCCTCTCGCGGGGCCTCGCCTACGAGCACGAAGGCGCCGTCAAATTCAAAATGCCGCGCGAGCCGATCATCATTCCCGACGTGGTGGTCGGCGATGTGCGGCGCGAGTTGACCGACCGTGAGCAGCTTGACCCTGATTTCATCCTCGTCCGGTCGGACGGGCAGCCGGTGTTTCACCTGGTTAACGTGGTGGACGATTTGGAAATGCGGATCACGCATGTCATTCGCGGCGAAGATCACCTGAGCAACACCGCCAAGCACATCGCGTTGTTCCGGGCGTTTGGCGTCGAGCCTCCCAAATACGCGCACATCCCCCTCATCCTGAACAGCGACGGCACCAAGATGAGCAAACGGGACAAAGGCGCTTCCCTCAACACCTACACGGAGGAAGGTTACGCGCCGGAAGCGCTGGTAAACTACCTCTGCCTGCTGGGCTGGTCGCCCAAAAACAATCGCGAGAAAATGCCCATCGCGGAGGTCGTGGAGGTCTTCGACCTGCCCCAAATCCTCCGTCACAACGCCCGGTTCGACCTGACCAAGCTGATTTGGCTCAACGGCGAATACATCCGCGAAATGAACGACGAGCGCTTTTACGAACTCTCGATTCATGCCCTCGCCCACGCAGGTCTGGACACCAACAAGTTCCCGGTCGATTACGTCAAAGCCGCGCTCGATACCTGCAAAGGCAAGTTCAAGCTCTTCGGAGAACTCGTGCCTTACGCCGGCTTCTATTTCAAGGAAGAGATCGAATATGACCCGGAAACGGCGAAACGGGATTTGACTCCCGAGAACAAGCCGCGCCTGGCAAAACTGCGCGATGCACTTGCCACCCTCGAGCCGTTCGACCATGACCGCGTCGGAACCACACTGGCCGCAACGGCGAAGGAGCTTGGTGTGAAAACCGGCGTCCTCGTTCATCCGACCCGCCTGGCTTGCTGCGGCAACTCCGCCGGGCCAAGCCTCTATCATTTGCTCGCCATCCTGGGCAAAGACCGCGCGCTGCAACGCATCGACCGCGCGCTGGCGCAGATGTGACGTTTCAAGGTTTCAATGCTTTAAGACTGCAAGGCTCTAACGGCCAAGATTGCGATTCTTTGCCCGCGACTCTGCCGCAAGTCGTGCCTTGAAGTTCAGAAAACTCTTCTGCAACTTCCGATCACCAACCGCGAGGATTTGCACCGCCAACAATCCCGCGTTGCGCGCGCCGCCAATGGCCACCGTCGCCACCGGAATGCCGCTGGGCATTTGAACAATCGATAGCAGCGAATCCAGCCCCTTCAACGATTTGCTCTCCATCGGCACACCGATCACAGGCAGCGGTGTGAACGCCGCGGTAACGCCGGGCAAATGCGCCGCGCCGCCCGCGCCCGCGATAATGACGCGCAGACCGCGCCGATGTGCGCTGCTGGCGTACTGCTCCAGATCCTGCGGCGTGCGATGCGCGGAGATGACCTGCACTTCATGCGCAATCTTGAATTCGCTGCACACATCCGCCGCACTTTTCATTGTTGGCCAGTCGGTATCGCTGCCCATGATGATGCCGACGATAGGTTTGCCCGATACGCTCATAGCGGCTATCATGCGCCCTCGCAGTTAGATTTTCAACCATGAAATGGCGCACCTTGGCGGAGTTCCTCGCGCTCAAGCGCAACACGACGTTGCTGCTGGTGGCGCTTATTCTGGCGGGCACGGGTGAGAAACTCTGGCTCGGATTCGCGCCCAAATACCTCCAAACCCTCGGCGCGAGCATTCTTATAATCGGCTGCTTCGACGCCCTCCAAACCTTGCTCGGCGCCGTTTACGCCTACCCCGGCGGCTGGCTGACCGACCGCTGGGGTCAGCGCCGATCCCTGATGCTCTTCAGCGCCCTGTCCTTCGCCGGTTACACTCTAGTCCTGCTCTGGCACCATTGGCTTGCGCTGCTGATCGGGTCGTTCCTCTTCCTCGCCTGGAGCGCCCTGTCTTTGCCAACCACCTTCACCGTCGTCGCCACCTCCCTCAAGGCCCGGCAGCATACCATGGGCATCGGCGTTCAATCAATGGTCCGCCGCATGCCGATGATGCTCGGCCCCCTGGCCGGCGGCTGGCTCATCACGCGCTTTGGCTGGTCCCAGGGTGTCAATTACGCCCTGCTGATTTGCCTCCTGCTGGGCTTGCTCACCATGGCCTTCCAATACTTCATGATGGACCCCGGCGACACCAGTCTGACCCCGGCGCCTGAGTCGAACCGAGTGAACTTCCGTGGCGTTCTCGCAAGGTTCACCCCGGCCATGCGCGAGTTGCTGGTGAGCGACATCTTAATCCGCTTTTGCGAGCGCATCCCCTACGCCTTCATCATCCTGTGGGCCATCGACAATCGCGGGCTCAACGCCAAACAGTTTGGCATCCTGGTCGCCATCGAGATGGTCACCGCGATGCTCTGCTACATTCCCGTCGCGCATCTCGCAGACAAATACGGCCGCCGACCGTTCGTCCTCGCCACGTTCCTTTTCTTCACCCTGTTTCCACTAACCTTGCTATGGGCGAACAATTTCGGCTGGCTGGTGTTCGCCTTCGTCATTCGCGGCTTGAAAGAATTCGGCGAACCGGCGCGCAAGTCTCTGATCATTGGCGAGGCGGCCCCGGAACTGCGCGCCCGGACTTACGGCGCCTATTATCTCATCCGCGATTGTGTTGTGACCAGCGGATCGTTCCTGGGGGCGTGCCTTTGGAGCATCAGCCCCCACGCCAATTTCATCGGCGCCGCCGTGTGCGGTGCTTTGGGAACGCTGTGGTTCTGGTGGTTCGTCTATCGTCGCCCAACCTCGGACCCCACCCGTCGTTAGTCCTTACGATAACTCGTAATGAATCATAGGGCGGTGAGAGTCCGCCTCTGTGCGGTGAAGAATCGTGCGGTATCGAACTGTAACTGCGACGCAGCAATGCGGGGTGGAGAGCAACGGAACGAGAACGACCAGTCTGGCTGGCCGAGCAGATGAGCGAGGGAACGTATCGTCCACAACCGGTTGGGCGGGCTTGGATACCCAAGCCCGGCAGCAAAGAAAAGCGACCGCTGGGGCATCCCGGCGGTGAGAGATCGTATCGTGCAAGGCGCGCTGCGGCACGTTCTGGAACCGATCTTCGAGGCGGAGTTTGCCGAGCACAGCTACGGCTTCCGACCGGGGCGAGGGGCCAAGGACGGACTGTGGCGCGTGGACACGCTGCTCAAGGCGGACCACGACTGGGTGGTGGACACCGACCTCAAAAGCTACTTCGACATGATTGCGCACGACCGGTTGCTCGCGTTGGTAAAAGCGCGCGTGGCCGGCGGGCGACGATCCAGTCAAAGACTTCAAGCTGCGCCCGGGTATGTTCCGAGGAGGCATTTTGAACGGTATCGGCGGTGGTTGCGGGCGTAACTCCCCATGCAATCAACTCGCCGGCCAGCGAGTCATCTTCGCTTGGCTGCCCAGAGGGCTGGTCTGACGTTGCCATCGAGGTTGCTTTCGTGAACGCCACGCGTCACTTCCGGGGTACAACTGCCCATCCGCAGCCCTTGGGCGATCCACTTCAAGCCCATCGCCGTTTCCCTACAGGGTACCAACTGCAAAATGGTGTTCAAATTGGTAACAGGTTGAAATCCGGCGTATGCCGTGTTCTGGAATTTTGGAAGGCCGTCCGTCCAAAAGAAAGACCCGTCTCGCGAACGAGACGGGTCCGGACGGATTGTTGAACAGAAACTCTACGGGGCGGCGTAATCTCGCCCGCCGGGCGG
>JBAXTC010000454.1:0-6477 GCA_037130375.1 Verrucomicrobiota bacterium
GGCTCCTGCGTCAGCAGACGGGCCAAGTATGCGCGCATGTCCCACCCGCCGCTCATTTCGCGGGCCGGCCGGTCGAAATCCTTCTCGCGGAAGCCCAGACCGGCAAGGATTTGTTTGGCCTTGGCTTCGAGACGGTAGCCGCCGAGTTCGTTGAACCGGTCATGCACATCGTCATGGACTTCCTCCGAGTGCAATGCCTCGGTCGGGTGATCCGCCTCCCATGCCTTGATAATGCGGCGCAGCTTGGCGTATTCCGGGGTAATCGCGGTGGCGAGCTCGACCACGGTTTCGTCGGCGACAGGCGCATTCTCCTGCGGCAGGTAGCCAATCGAAACGCCCCGTTCGCAAGAGGTCTTGCCTTCATCGGCTGATTCCTCGCCGAGCATGATCGAGAATAGTGTGGTCTTGCCAGCCCCGTTCGGGCCCACCAACCCGATGCGGTCCTCGCGGTTCACCTGCAACGTGACGTCGGCGAACAATACTCGTTCGCCATAGGCCTTACTGATACCAGACAAAGTTAACATGCAAACGCTGAGCTTACACTGAGTGGGCAGGGGAACTCAAGCCAAGGTGCTGTCTAAACGGCAATTCGGGCGCATTCGGGAGTTCCTGGCAGACTGGGGGGGGATAAACGGGGGAATCGCCCGATTGTTTTTGACGTGCCGCCCGGAGGACTATGGATCGCAGACTAGGATTTGACCCAATGCCTTTCGGATATTCTGTGCGAGGCCATTGCCGTACGGAACGACGGAAAGACCGGTGGTTCTGCAATCCCTTTGGGATTCATCTGAAATTTCCGCAAGGCTGGCTCAAATCCTAGCGGCATTGGATATTCTTGTCCGCTCCCGAAGCTCAGTCAATCCCGAAGCGGACAGGAATGTCCGCGCCGATTTATGATTCCCGCCATTGACACCGGTCTCCCTCGCCCCTACACCCTTTCCATGCGGAATATGAACATGCAGCCGCAGCCCAGCGGCATCATCATCCTGAAACAGATTCAGAAGCACGAGTGGGTTTTCGATTACCCCCGGTTTACCGAGGAGGTGCATGACTCGTTGGACGATGCCATCGATTGGATAGACTCCGATGTCCGCATCGCCAAGTTGCACTTTGGTCGGTTGATCAGGGATTACCCCGAGCTCTTGGATGCCCACCATCACCTGGCGTTGACCTGGTATCGGCAAGGTAAGTTGGACAAGGCGGCCGAGCTCTGGAAGCAAGGCATCGAATTTGCCCTGAAACTCTTCCCCTCGAATTTCTCGATGAAGCGGGACCGGCTGATTTGGGGCTTCGTCAAAAACCGACCTTTCCTGCGGTTATACCACAGCTACGGCCTGTCCCTGCTGAAGCAGGGCGAATCCGAAAAAGCCCTGGATGTGTTCGAAAACCTGCTGGCCCTCAATCCGAACGACAATCAGGGCGTACGAGCCTTGGTGGCTGAGTGCTATTTCAACCTCAAGCAGCCGAAAGGCGTTCTGAAGATCTGCGACAAGTACCGCAACGACGGACTCGAACAACTCCTCTACGGGCGGGTTCTGGCCCTGATCCAACTCGGGAATGTCAAGGAAGCAACGAAGGCGCTGAACCGAGCCATCAAGGTCCTGCCCTTGGTCGCGAGGGAATTAGCCAAGCCCACGCATAAACGGCCGAAGGACTACAACGAGGAGCACGTGGCACTTTGGAGCGAGGGTCAGGCTTACGGCTACTGGAAGAACTCCAGCAAGTACTGGACCGCCACGCCGGGCGCGATTGAATTCGTGCGCAGCCACCTGGAGGGCGGCAGACGACTTCGTTGAGCATGGGCCATGAAAGCACAGGGTGGTTTCAAGAAATCGTAGCCGCCGACGGCAGTCGGCGCTAACACTCCGATAATCGAGGAAAAGTGCGCCGACTGCCATCGGCGGCTACGATTTTGCAGGTTCTTGAATCCGCCCTGATGAAAGCAACGATTGTAAGAGCTGGCCTTGCCAGCCGGCCATAACTCGGCTAAATTTTATCGCCTATGTTGGCCGTTGAAAGCAAACCTGGCGCGGCCGGGAGTTTCCCCAGCCGACCGCTGCCGCTGGAAAACGGGGGGTCTATGCATTCCCGCGAGTTCCTGCGCCGCTACGAGCGTATGCCGCAGGTGAAAAAGGCCGAGTTGATCGAAGGGATCGTTTATATGGTTTCTCCGGTCAGCGCCAATCACGCAATCCCCGACGGCATCATTCCTGGCTGGCTGGCGCTCTACGCGGCGCGCAACCCGGACACCCAGTTCATGCCCAACGCCACCGTCATTCTCGACGCTTCCACGGCCTCCGACTGCCCGTCGCACCGCTGTTGGCCGGCGACACCGCCAAAGTCCTGGCGGCATTGGCCGAGCGCGAACCGCTGACCAGGAAACCTGCGGAAACCAGTGTCAAAAGCAAGGCCTGACACTTGCTCGGAACAATTAGTGTTTTATTCGTACCCCATCTGGGCTATAGTTTCCTTGGTTCTGGCGGACGTAACGTTTCTGCGGAGCTTCCCCAACTCCGCGCCTCTCCTTGGCGTCTGCCGCCAGAACCGGTTCTCCCGTCATTGTTGGGCTGCCAGATGCCTGTTGGTTTGCGCTCAAACCTCCCGCTGGTAAATCCGATAGGTCTTATAGGCCCGTCCCCCAATCGCCTCGATCACCCGGCACATTGAAACGTTGTCCTCCAGAATCCAGGATGCCTCGGACTCGCGAACGCCCGCGTCGAAGCCCACCTTCAACCCCTCGATCAACATTGCCGACTCCAAGCCTTTGGCACGATACTTTTCTTTCACGCCGAGGGTGAGCACCCGGGTCCGCGGCGGGCACTTCCAACCGAGCAGGTAGGGGATGAACCCGAGCACCTTCGGCGTCAGTAATCGCCCCTGCAATGGTTTGAGCGGCACGTTGTAATCCGGCAGTGCCAGCAAGAACCCCACTGGCTCGGTGCCTGCCTCCGCCAGCCAAATGAGGCCCTCCATGAGCAACGGTTTCAGCCGCGCCGCCATAAAATCCACTTCCGCGTCCGTCATTGGCACAAACCCCCAGTTGTCCTGCCAGGCGGAGTTATAGACTTCCTTGACCTTGGCGAGATCCTGCTGGAGGGTTTTGCGCAGGACCGGGCGGAAGGTCAGATTCGGATTGCGCTGTTTGATTTTGGTCGCAATCCGGCTCAACCGGTCCAGCGGGATTGTCGCCAGATCGATGTTAAATGCCAGCAAATCCTTCGCCTTCCGAAATCCCGCTGCCTCCACCAACGTCACGTAATAGCGCGGATTGTAGGTCATCATGATGACCGGCGACGAATCGAACCCGTTGATGAGCAATCCGCACTCGTCGTTGGTGGTCGGGTTCATGGGTCCCAACAGTCGCTTCAGGCCCTTTTGTCGCGCCCAGTCCACGACCATGCCGAATAACTGCCGGCTCACCTCACCGTCGTCCACGCACTCGTAGAAACCGAATAAGGCGGCTGCGTCGTTGGTCGCCCGATTGTGGTTGTGATCGAGGATAGCCGCGATGCGGCCCACATCCCGACCGTCCCGGCTGGCGACCCAAAGCTGCATTTCTGCATGCTCGAAGAGCGGGTTGGCATCTGTGAACACCTTCTTGATGTCCATCAACAGCGGGGCGACCCAGTGCGCATCATTCCGGTAAATCTCGTAGCTGACTGATAAGAAGCGCATCACGTCCCGCGGGCTGCGCGACAACGCGACCATGTTAATGTCATTGCTCATGTTTCTCGAGTGCTGCCGGCCGGGGTTCATCAATCGGCCGGCGCAGAGGTTGACGAAACCCGCTGTGCCGGTCAACGCTGCTCGGCGTTCACTTCTCGACATCGGGCAGCTTCCGGGATAAGCTCTGCCTCTCATTTTGATTTCGGGAACGGCATGACTAAGACTGAAAAGCTTCTGCGCGAACTTATTGCGCTGCCCAGTGTGAACCCGGCATTCGTGCCGGGCCAGGATTCGCATTCGGGAGAGCAACGGGTGGCAGATTTTCTGGCGGCCACGGCGGCGCAGGCGGGGCTTGATGTGGAATTCCAGGAAGTCTTCCCCGGCCGCTCAAATCTGCTCGCACGGCTTTCGCCGCGCGGAAAGGTGCGCCAACGGATTCTGCTGGCTCCGCATCTGGACACGGTGAACGCCACTGATCAACAGTTTGCCCCGGAAACGAAGCGCGGCCGGCTGTTCGGCCGGGGTGCCTGCGACACCAAAGGCTCGATTGCCGCCATGCTAACGGCCTTGTGCGAGCTTGCCCAGGGCGGGTCGCGCCCGGAGCAAACGGAAATTGTTTTCGCTGGATTAGTGGACGAGGAAAACGGGCAGGGAGGGGCGCGGGCGCTGGTCCGCCAGGGAATGAAGGCGGATCTGGCGATTGTGGGCGAACCGACGCGACTTCAGGTGATTACAGCGCACAAAGGCAGCATGTGGTTGCGCTTGGCGACACGCGGCAAGTCAGCGCATGGGTCCCAGCCTGACCTGGGGCGGAACGCGGTGCATATCATGGCGCGGGTTGTCGATGTGCTCCAAACCGAATACGCAGACCGATTGCGCCGGCGCCATCATGCGCTGCTGGGCTGTGCGACCGTAAACGTCGGCACGATTTCCGGCGGCACCCAAGCTAACACCGTTCCGGACCACTGCAGCATTCTGGTTGATCGAAGAACCTTGCCGGGTGAATCGGAAGCCGGGGTCCAACGCGAGATCGCCAGAGTTTTGAGCCGGAGGGATTTGAAAGCGACGGTAAGGAACGAGAAGCCTGTGGCCTGTCTGCCGCTGGAAACGGATGCAAACGTGCCGTTGGTGGCGCGCTTTCTCCAGAGCGTTGGCCAGCGCCGGCCGGCCGGTGCGAGTTACTTCTGCGATGCCTCGGTGCTGGCCCACGGTGGCATTCCAAGCGTGGTTTTCGGGCCGGGTGACATCGCGCAGGCGCACACGGTAGATGAATGGATTTCCCTCGACTCGCTGGAGCGCGGCAAAGGGCTTTTGCTGCGTTTTCTTGAGTCCTTTTCTTCAATATAACTGCCTCCGTTCCCTCCATACCTCATGCCGACAGAAACTGTTGAAAAGGCGTCCCTGACCGCCACCGCGCATCGGACCTCGTTTTTCCGCCAGAGCGGGTGGCTCATGTTCGCCACGGTGGCGGGCGGGGTTTTCATGACGGCGATGCATTTCCTGTCCAAGGCCATTCCGGTCTCGGAGTATGGACAGTTTGGAGTTTTTCTTTCCGTGGCCATGTTCGTCCCGGCCGCGCCGCTCCAGATGGTGTTGGCCCAACAAACCGCCCAGGCAATCGCCCTCCACCGCGAGCACGAGCTGTCAAGTTTGATCCGGGCCGCGTGGCTGACGACGTTTGTTCTCTGGCTGGTGGCCGCGGTCGTGGTGCTCTTGTTCCAGGGACCCATCATGGCGCAGTGGAAGATCTCGAACCCGGCCGCGATCTGGCTGACGTTGCCGGTGCTGCTCTTCACCGCCTGGTTGCCGATGTTCTACGGCGTGTTGCAGGGGCAGCAGAACTTCCTGTGGATGGGCTGGAGCATGATGGCCAACGGGCTGGGCCGCATGGGATTAGCCGCCTTCGCGGTGCTGGTGCTGCATTTCTATGCCCCAGGCATGGTCCTCGGGATGTTGGCCGGCCTGGCTCTGGCCCTCGTCCTGGCCATCTGGCCAACGCGGTCTCTTTGGCTCACGTCCGGGCAATCCTTCGAATGGCGCAGCCTGCTTCGCCAGGTGATCCCGCTGACGCTCGGATTTGGGGCCTTCCAGTTTATGCTGACGGCGGACACCATGTTTGTTAAGTCCTATTTCAACGAAGACACGGCTGCGTATTACGTCAGCGCCGGGACGCTGTCGCGGGCCTCGATGTGGCTCGTCGGCCCGTTGGTGACGGTCATGTTCCCGAAGATTGTTCATGCCAAAGCCAAGGCGGAGAAGAGCAACCTCATGGGGGTAGTGCTGCTGGGGACTTTGATCCTGGCTGCGGGCGGAGCCACCGGCCTGTGGATATTGGGTCCGTGGGTGGTGCCGTTTATGTTCAAGCCCAGCTTCGTGCAGCCGGCTTCGGTCCTGCTACCGTGGTATGCCTGGGCCGTGGTGCCGCTGTCCCTGGCCAACGTGCTGCTAAGCAACTTGCTCGCCCGCGCGCTCTTCAAAGTGGTTCCGGCACTCTGTGCCTTGATCGTCGTTTACGTCTTTGCGCTCACCCAGTTCCACGATACCCCTGTAACCGTCATTAAGACGCTGGGGGCTTGCAATCTCCTGCTGCTGGCGGTTTGCGCTTTCTATACTTGGGGCGTTAAGAAAGCTGAAGCCTGAAGCTAGAATGCGGTGGCCCCGCAGGAAGGCGTTCATCGGCTGGGTCGATTTCGCCCAGTCCTGGCTGGTTCTAACTGCCCCCTGACACCGTTGCACCTTCGTTGCACCTCCGTATTGCTTACGGAGGTGTAACGGAGGTGTAACGGAGGTGTAACGGAGGTGTAACGGAGG
>JBAXTC010000455.1:0-6471 GCA_037130375.1 Verrucomicrobiota bacterium
CTTGATCAAAGGGCAGGCTGCACCATAATTCCCGACATCGGCTACCCCGCCAGCGTGCTTGGTTACTATTGAATTAAATTAATGTGCCGAACTCGTCGTGTCGCTTATGAACACTGTATCCTCTGGTAACGGAGATTTTCAACCTGCTGTCTCGCCGATGTCCAATCGGAAGGCCCGCGGTACGTTTCGCGCGTCCCCGCTTTCCACCCGGAACCCCGCCTTTGGAAGGAATGCCCTTGGAATTTGCCTCGCCTTCCTCATCTGCCTGGGGACCGCCGCCCTCGGTGCCGCCGCGGATCGCCGCGTCCTGGTCTATACCAAGAACGGCAAGGGCTACGTCCACGATAACATCCCCGCCAGCGTGGCCGCCATCAAGAAACTCGGCGCTGACAACCATTTTGGCGTGGACGTCTCGGACGCCCCATCCGTGTTCACCGACCAGAATCTCAAGCGTTACCGGGCGCTGATTTTTGACAACACCAACAACGAGGTTTTCGAGAACGAAGAGCAAAAAGCTGCCTTCCAGCGTTATATCCGCGCCGGCGGCGGCTTCGTCGGCATCCATTCCGCTTGCGGTTCGATGCGCCAGTGGCCGTGGTTTTGGGAAATGCTCGGCGGCAAATTCCTCCGTCACCCCAAACTGCAGCCCTTCACCGTTAAGGTCAAAGACCCCAAAGACTCCGCCACCGCGCACCTGCCCGATTCGTTCCAGTGGACCGACGAATTCTACTTCCTCGACAATATGCCTGACGGACTGCACATCTTGCTGGCCGGCGACCTGACCACCCTCGACGACCCCGCGAAGGGAAAGTATCCAGGCAAGAAATTCGGCGACGAGTTTCCGCTGGCCTGGCGTCATCAATTCGACGGCGGCCGCGAATGGTACACCGCCCTGGGCCATAAACCGGAGCATTATTCCGATCCCAAACTTACCCGGCTCATCCTCGGCGGCATCCTCTGGGCTATGGGCGAGACCAGGTAGTTGAAGCCAAAGACCTAAGCCAGACCGCAACCGCAAAGGCCGCCACCAGGACGGCGCGTGAGATTGCCTGGGGCCTCCAGCGATGCCAGAACTCTCGTCGATAACAGCCTGCATCTGTCCACGCAGTCCTGCGCCAGCGGCGCAAAGTCGATGGTGATTTCGTTGCTGAACCAGGCGACTTCCATGTCATTCACCATGAAGACGGCTTCGTGGGCGCTTTGCCAAACTCCACAATATACTTCCTCATTCCGCGCGCGAACTTCGAGATGCCGTAAAGCTTGGCTTCCGCCAAAGCCGACTCACTCAACCAATGGTCGTGTTGGATGCGATAGCAGGCGATGATCGTGCCCGTCCGCTCGCAGCCATGCTCGCAGTGGACGAAGACCGGAGCCGGCAAGGTTTCAATCAGCGCCAGCGCCAGCCCCACCTGCCCCGGCGTCGGCCGGCCAAAGCCCTTCATGGGCACGTTTGTGTAAATGATCCCGTTGGCATGGGCCTCCGTCGCTTCCGCTTTCCAAGCATCCTTGCCCATGCGCAGGTTGATGATGGTCTTGATGCCCAACTTCTTAAGGTTGCTGATCCCACGGGTGTCAGGCTGGGCCCCGCGATAAAGACAATCATTCACCTTGCCGAAGTTGACAATGCCTTCGCTGCGGGGTAGTCCGCGTTCTCCGGCGCCGGCCACATTTCCCGCAGCCAGGAGCAGAGCCGCGAAGAGCTTCAATCCATCTGCCACTGTCTTGGCCTTCAATGTAACCATTCTGTCGTCCTGGTTTCTTGTCTCATTATGCGGTTGCGCGACCCGTTGCGGACTGTTCAACCATGCTCCTGCATGCGCACTTTTCCTCAGTGATCGGAGTCAGCGCCGACTGCCGTCGGCGGCTACGGGTTCTTGAATCCGTTCTGATGCTCCTGTTGCCTGCCACAAGAGTCCTTGTCTGGCAAGAAAGACTTAAATAAACTGCGTCGTTTGATGGTCCAAACTTTATGAACGAAGTTCTGCATATAACTCGCCGACAATTCTTAACGACCTCGCTGGCGGCCTCCGCAGCCGCATCCCTCTTTCCAACCATCGTCCCATCCTCCGTTTTCGGCGCCGACGCTCCCAGCAACAAAATTCAAATTGGCCAGATCGGCTGTGGCCGCATCGCCAACGAGATGGACATGCCGGGCATCCTCAAACACAACGTCGCCCGCATCGTCGCCGTTTGCGATCTGGATTCCAAACGGCTGGCCCGGGCCAAGAATCGCGTCGAGAAATTCTACGCCGGCAAGACCGGCAGCGAAACCGCGCTGGTCGTCAAGGCCTACGGCGATTACCGCGACCTGCTCAAAGACGGCCGCGTCGATGCCGTCGCCATCAGCACCCCGGACCACTGGCACTCCGAGCCCGTCATCGCCGCCGCCCTGGCCGGCAAAGACATCTACGTTCAGAAACCTCTCTCGATGACGCTCGCTGAGGGCCGCCAGGTGAGCGACATCGTCCGCGCCAAAAAACGCGCCTTCCAGATCGGCAGCCAGCAGCGCTCCACCACCCAGTTCCGCATCGCCTGCGAACTCGTCCGCAACGGCCGCATCGGAAAGTTGCACACGGTCAAGATCGGTTTGCCGGTTGATCCGTCCGGCGATGAAGAGCCGGAAATGCCCATCCCTCCCAACCTCGACTACGCCATGTGGCTAGGCTGGACCCCCCAGGTTCCCTATACCGAAAAACGTGTTCATCCGCGGAACAGTATCACGGACCGGCCGGGCTGGTTGCGCATCGATTCCTATTGCCTGGGCATGATCACCGGCTGGGGCTCTCACCACGTTGATATCGGCCACTGGGGCATGGGCACCGAACTGACCGGACCCATTGAAATCGAGGGCAAAGCTGAATTCCCCAGGAAGGGTCTGTGGAATGTGCATGGCCCCTACCACATCGAGGCGAAATATGCCAACGGCGCAACCATGATCATCGACAACAATTTCACCAACGGCGTCCGCTTCGAGGGTACCGATGGCTGGATCTTTGTCAGCCGCGGCGGCGCTCAAGCTACTGCCAGCGACCCCGCCAGCGCCTTCGGCAAAGCCCTTGACGCCAGCGACCCGAAGATTCTCAACTCGAAGGTGGGACCGAACGAACTTCATCTGCACAAGAGCGACGACCACCACCTCGACTGGCTCACCAGCATCCAAACCCGTCAGCCCGCAGTCACGACGCCTGAAGAAGCGCATCGCTCGACCAGCGCCTGCGAAATCGGCTGGATTGCGATGAAACTCGGCCGCAAGCTCCGTTGGGATCCCGCCAAAGAAGCCTTCCTCGATGACGACCAGGCCAACGCCATGCGCTCCCGCCCCCAACGCGCCCCCTATGGCGCCAACCTCCTGCTCCAGAAAACATGAGACACTTCTTACACAACTCGAACCTCGAACCACGAACTTTGAACCTCGGACCTCGAACTTCGGATTTCCTTCGGTATTCGGGCTTCGGACTTCGGATTTCCCATCTCACTCTCCTCGCTATAGGCATCACTCTCGCCACGGCTCAAGCCGCCAACGAAGTCCAGATCATTACACTTGATCCGGGCCACTTCCACGCCGGTCTGGTCCAGAAATTCATGTACCCGCAGGTTAGCCCCGTCGTCCATGTGTATGCCCCGGAAGGGCCGGACCTGCAGGAACATCTCAAGCGCATCGCCGGCTTCAATACCCGCGCCAGCAATCCCACCCGCTGGGAGGAGAAAGTTTGCACTGGTCCCGACTTCCTCGAGCGGATGGTGCGCGACAAAGCCGGCAACGTGGTCGTGCTGGCCGGCAATAACGCCCGCAAGACCGAATACATCGACCGCGCGGTGTCGGCCGGATTCAACGTGCTCGCCGACAAACCCATGGCCATCACCCCCGTCAACTTCGACCTCCGCCTCAAATGCTTCGCCCTCGCCGCTGCCAAGAAGGTGCTGCTTTACGACATCATGACCGAACGTTACGAGATCACCAGCATCCTCCAACGCGAGCTGGCCCTCATGCCCGAACTCTTCGGCACCCTCGAAAAAGGCGCGCCTGAGCAGCCCGCCGTCGTGATGGAAAGCGTCCACCACTTCTTCAAAGAAGTCGCCGGCAAACCGCTGATCCGACCCGCCTGGTTCTACGATGTCCGCCAGCAAGGCGAATCCGTCCCGGACGTCGGCACCCACCTCGTCGATGCAGTTCAATGGATTTGTTTCCCCAACCAGGCCCTGGACTGGCGCAAAGACATCAAAGTGCTCCACGCCTGCCGTTGGCAGACCAAACTTACCCCCGAGCAGTTCAAACGCTCCACTGGCCTCGACCACTACCCGGATTTCTTCGCGAGCGACATCGGCCCCGACAGCACCCTCGATGTTTTCGCCAACGGCGAGGTCTCTTACACTCTGCGCGGCGTTCATGCAAAGGTCTCGGCGCTGTGGAAATTCGAAGCCCCGCCAGGCGCCGGCGACACCCACTATGCGCTCCTGCGCGGCTCACGCGCCAATCTCCTCATCAAGCAAGGGGCCGAGCAAAACTACAAACCCGCTCTTTACATCGAAAACAAGTCCGGCGCATCCGCCGCCCAATTCGAGCAAACCCTCCGTGCCGCCGTTGCCAAACTGAGAACCTCCCGGCCCGGCCTGGAGCTAAAACCCGCAGGTGACTCGTGGGAAATCGTCATCCCCGATAAATACCGCGTCGGCCACGAAGAACACTTCGCCCAGGTGACCGAGACATTTTTGCGTTACCTGGCCGCAGGCAAAATGCCGGATTGGGAAGTCCCCAACATGATCGCCAAGTATTACACCACCACCGAGGCCTACCGCCTCAGCCACTCGCAAAAATAGGGTTCGCCCGGGAAGTTTGGATCTGGAACCCCTCCCGCGAAGCCACCGGGGCACCTTCCCCCGTCGCTTGCGACCCTCACGGCAGGCGCAGCCGTAGTCTGCCCCGCCTCGTGGGAACGATCGGGATCAGCGTGGCTTCTGAACTGGCGCGGGGGTGAGTGAGAATTCCAGGACCGCGTAACCGTCGATCTGGAAATGCTCGACCACGATTTCCACGGTTTTGTCGGCCGCGAGCGTCAGCTTGCCGGTGTCGCGGGTCGGACCATGCCAGGTCCAATTATCGATGACCGATTTGCCGTCAACGGTGACGCGGACGCCGTCGTCGCTT
Organism: Verrucomicrobiota bacterium; assembly: GCA_037130375.1. Lineage (GTDB taxonomy): Bacteria > Verrucomicrobiota > Verrucomicrobiia > Limisphaerales > UBA8199 > JAPLUA01. Next base: position 5,147 of record JBAXTC010000455.1, read on the forward strand.
AGCGTGGCGAATTCCCAATCGCCTTTGGTCAACGGCAGACGCGTTCGGGCAATCAAGCCGAAGTGATCCGCGCCGAACCGCGATGCGGTCATTGTGCCGGAAATGCCCAGTTCGCTCGGACCGCGCATGCCGTAGTGCAACTTTAGTTCGTCCAATGGTGCGGCAACCGTGCCGGGGCCGGCAGCCAGTTTGCGGTAGTCTTCGAGATTCTTGCGTGGGTCGGTGTCGGCAGGCCACTTGAAGAAGGTCGCTTCCCAGCGGGTTACGAGCAGGGTTCCCTTCAACTCGGCCAACGGCTTTCCCGCCGCTTGCAGCTTCAGTTCGTAATGATGCACGCCCGGGGTGTTCGCCGTGACTGAGATTTGCGATGCATGGGTTTGTCCAGGCACCGCCGAGAGCACGCCGCGCACTTGGTCGCCGGAGGTTTCCACACGCACTTCCGCAGTCGGCACTTTGAGCACTTCGTAGAGTGCCATTCCGCCGACGGATTTGACCTGCCGCACCAGCGGCCATGCGTGGTCCCACGGGCCCCACTCGGTCATGATGATGTTCTGGCGACCGCGCAGTTCTGTTCGTGCGCCGACCGGGTGTTTCTTGCCGAAGACTTCCGGTCTGGGCGTGTGGAGCGGTTCGACGATAGGCTCGCTGTCACGGGTAATTTGGTAAGCCGGTTCAGCAATCATCTCTTTGTTCACGGCCACCAACTGGTTGGAACCGAGCCGAACCTGCCCGGGACCGCGGAAGTGAAACGCCACGCGATCGCCTGTGAAGGTGTTGCCGGCAATGATCGAGCCGGTCGAGGCGTAGCCGTTGGCCTTGGCCCAGATCTTTTTTGCAAAGTCCGGATTGTCACCGCCCCAGAGGTGAACCCCGCACTGGTTGGTCACGAACACATTGTGAAAGATCAGGTTGTCGCCCCCATGATCAATGTTCACGCCGCCACGTTCCAGTCCGTAGCCCTTCTCGCCGTTGCTCTCGAAAAGGTTGCCGGTGATCAAGGTCGTGCGCGAGTAGCCCGCCCAAACACCGCAGATCGCGTTGCCTACGATGCGATTGCTCAGGTATTGGTTGCCGAAGGAGAACGTGTTCTCGATCCCGTGCGCGGCGGCATAAGAGAAATCGTTTCCAATCAGCAGATTGTCGGAATTGCCACGGCGCTGGTACCATTCAATCGGATGCTCGCCAGTTTCCCCGATGGCCTCACGGCCGGCGAAACCGAAGAAACCGTCGCCACCGTGTGTCACGGAGTTTTCGGCAAAGACATTCTCATTATTCTGCTCGAAGGCAAAAATGCCCGCCGAGTCCTGGCCGCGGTTGTACACATT
>JBAXTC010000456.1:0-6462 GCA_037130375.1 Verrucomicrobiota bacterium
TGGAAGTCAGCCTTGTCCTCCTGCGCCCTTCCGAAACCTTTCGGGGCTTCGGCTGACCAATCCCCGCCGACGGCTCTGCGGTGGTGGTGGCGAAACGCCCGGGCGGTGCGGAACCACTTCCGACGGCAGGCACCGGTGGCGGACACCGCGCATCTTGTTGCTGTACCAGCCGTAGTAGCGGACCATCTGCGCGCCGGGTCCGGGATATGTTGGGTGATGGCAGCCAGAAAGGGATCACGCATCACGCATCACGCATCCCGCATCACGCATCACGCATCCCGCATCACGCATCCCGCATCACCGGTTTCACTATCACTTTAAGGTGATCTTCGCAAAACCGTGTCGCGCTGAGCCCACTCCGGATTGGGTGTGGGATAATCGAGATTGTAATTCAGGCCACGGCTTTCGGGACGGCGCAGCGCGCTGGCCACGATCAACTCGGCCACGGTGGCGATATTGCGCAACTCCAGGAGGTCGTTCGTGACGATGAAGTCCCAGTAATACTGCTGGATTTCTTCCTGCAGGTTGGCGATGCGCGTTTGCGCGCGTTGCAGGCGCTTGTTGGTGCGGACGATGCCGACGTAGTCCCACATCACACGGCGGATTTCATCCCAGTTGTGCGACACCACGACCATTTCGTCCGGGTTGTGGGCATTGCCCGACTGCCAGGCAGGGATTTTGAAATCGGCGGGCTTGGGTTTGTGGGCCATGACTCGCTGGGCGGCGCGGTGGGCGCAGACCAGAGCTTCGAGCAGGGAATTGCTGGCGAGGCGGTTGGCGCCGTGCAGCCCGGTGCAGGCCACCTCGCCGACCGCGTAGAGGCCGGTGATTTCCGTTTCGCCGTCCACGTTGGTCAGCACGCCGCCGCACTGGTAATGCGCGGCGGGCACGACGGGAATGGGTTCTTTGGTGATGTCGATGCCGTAGCGCAGGCAGGTTTGATAAATATTTGGAAAGCGGTCGATGATGAATCTCGCCGGCTTGTGGGTGATGTCGAGCAGGACGTAATCGGCCCCGCTTTTTTTCATTTCGCTGTCGATGGCGCGGGCGACGATGTCGCGCGGCGCGAGCGATTTGAGGGGGTGGGCGTGGTCCATGAACTCGACGCCATCGATGGTCTTGAGCACGCCGCCTTCCCCGCGCACCGCTTCGCTGATGAGAAACGATTTGGCCCTGGGATGATAAAGGCAGGTTGGGTGGAACTGGATGAACTCCATGTTGGCGATGGCGGCGCCGGCGCGCCAGGCCATGGCGACGCCGTCGCCGGTGGCGATGTCCGGGTTGGTGGTGTAGAGATAGACTTTGCCGCAGCCGCCGGTGGCCAGCATGGTGACCGGGGCCGCGAAGGTCTCGACTTTCCCGGACTGTTTATCAAGGGCATAGACCCCGAGACACTGGTTGTCGCCAACGTAGCCCAGCTTCTGGCTGGTGATGAGGTCGATGGCCAAATGGTTCTCGAAGATCTCGATGTTCGGACGCTCGGCCACCGCCACGAGCAATGCCCGCTCGATTTCCCGGCCGGTGATGTCCTTGGCGTGGAGGATGCGGCGTTTGGAATGGCCGCCCTCCTTGCCGAGGTCCAGCTCGCGCGCGCCGTGCGAGCGGGGAATTTCGCGCTCGGTAAAGTGCATGCCCAGCTCGATCAGCTCCGCGATTCGGGCCGGGCCTTCCTCGACGATGGTGCGGACGGTCGTTTCCTTGCACAAACCCGCGCCGGCTTCGAGCGTGTCGCGCAGGTGCAACTGGACCGAGTCCTCCTTGCTCGTCACCGCGGCGATGCCGCCCTGGGCGTAGTTGGTATTCGACTCTGCACGGTCCTTCTTCGTGATGATCGCCACGCGCCCGAATGGCGCGATTTTCAATCCGTATGAGAGCCCGGCGATGCCACTGCCTAGGACGAGGAAATCAAATTGTTTCATCTCACTCCCAATTCAACACAGCCGCCGCGGTTTGTCCAATAAACTGTTGTCAACGTTGCGTCGAGAGTTTTGGAAACCGACGGCTTGGGAAAACGTGTTCTTGGGAATCATCTTTGGTCACGATCAGCGCCGAGGTGTGCGGCAACGAATTGACGAGCGCCAGGCCGCGTTTCACGCCGAGGATGCTGACGGTGGTATCGAGGCTATCGGTGGTGGTGACATCCGGCCCGATGACGGTTGCCTGAATGCGATTGGTGAGTCCAAGGCCAGTGAGAGGATTCACGATGTGCGAATAGCGGATACCATTGATCTCGATGAATTGCTCGCTGTCGCCGGAAGTGGAGATGCCGGCGTTGTGCAGGACGACGGTTCGGGCGAGCTGATTGGTGCGGGTGCCAGGCGCCGCGATGCCGACCTTCCAGCCCGGCTGTCCGGGTGGTGGTTTGCCAATCGCAATGTCGCCGCTGGCGGCGATGAGCGCCCGATCGATGCCCCGGGCGTTCAAGTCCCGCATTGCCTGGTCGGCGGCGTAGCCTTTGCCGATGCCCCCCAGGTCCAGTCGCATGTTCGGCGCAAGCAAAGTCACCGTTCGGTTGCGACGGTCCAGCCGAAGTTTTTGCCAGCCTACCGCCGCCCGCGCGGCGGCAATTTCCGCGGGTGTTGGGAGCACTTTCCGTTTCCGCGCGAAGCGCCACAATCGGATATAAGGGCCAACCGTCACATCGAACGCGCCGTCCGAGAGTTTCGAGATGTTCTGCGCGCGCTGAAGGACATCGAAGAGGTCCGCGCTGACGGGCACCGGCTTGCCAAACGGCTGATCGCAAAGCAGCATCAACTCGCTGTCCGCCTGATAGTCGCTCATGATGTCTTCGAGGGCGTCCACGCGCCGAAAGGCGGCATCGGCGGCGGCTTCAGCGGAGTTCTGGTCCGGGGCGTATAGGTTTATGGTGAACAGGGTGCCCATCGCCGGGTGAGTAAAATCGAACCGATGAAGCGATTCACTGAGCGCCAGCGATTGGCAGCCGGCGAGGAAAAGCAGGCCGACAAGAAGCGCAGCGCGGCAAAGCCGCAGCTTGGGAAGAGCTTCGACTATTGCAGGGCGCAAGTTCATGGGCAATCGGAAAGAAAAAGGCCGGCCACTGAGGCCGGCCATGAAGTTCTGAAGCACACCCGCTACGGATCAGGCCTTGGTGACGGGAACCACGGGCGGGTTCTTGAAGATGTTGTGGTCGCCAGGCATGGGCGGCTGCAAGGTGCGGAACGGACCCCATTCCATTTTGGCGCAATCGGTGTAGAGCATCTCGGGGCCGTAGGCGTAAGTTGAATTCAGGATTGCATCCCATTCGACACCGGCTCCACTGTAGGCCGCCTCGCGCCCCATGATGGCGGTGAGCGTGCTGTCCGTAACCTGCTTGGCCTCGTTCAAGTCAGTGCCCTTGACGATAGCATTGATGAGGTCAATGTGTTCCTGCACGTAGGGATCAGTGGCTTTGTCCTTGAAACGCCACAGCGCGCCGCCCTTGGGCTGAATACTCCCGCCCGGATTGGCGGTGCCCTTCGTGCCCGCGACTCCCTCGCTGACCGAGGACCAATCGCGTTTGACCTGACCGCAGTAGCTATACAGCCGCACGCCATTGGCGTATTCGTATTCGACGGCAAAATTATCCCAGATTTCACCCGATTTATCGGTTAATTGCTGGCGACCGCCCATGCCCCAGCATTTCACCGGATGATCGTTCATGATCCAATTGCAGACATCGAGATTATGCACGTGCTGTTCGCAGATATGATCGCCGCAGAGCCATATATAGTGATACCAATTGCGAATCTGCTTCTCGAGTTCGGTGTTCCCCTGCTCTCCCCGATGCCAGATCGGACCGCCGTTGACCCAGTAAGCGCGCAGGGTGATCACATCGCCAATTGCGCCATCCTTGATACGTTTGATGGTCTCGATATAGCCAGCCTGGTGCCGGCGCTGGGTGCCGGCGGCGACCTTCAGATTCTTCTGTTTGGCCATCTCGGCTGCCTCATACATCACACGACAACCGGCGCCGTCCACCGCCACCGGCTTTTCCATGAACACATTCTTGCCCGCTTCCACACACGCTTTGAAATGCGCGGCGCGGAAGCCCGGCGGAGTGGCGAGGATGGCATAGTTCACGCCGGGAATCGCCAGGGCTTTTTGGTAGGCATCGAAGCCGCTGAAGCACTTGTCCTCGGGGAGTTCAAAGTTCTCTGTGCCGCCCTTGGCCTTTTCCGGGAAAATATCGGCGACGGCCAGGATTTTTGCTTCGACGCCCGTCTCCTTGGCGGCATCCAGGAAGTTCTTGCCGGCGCCACCGCCACGTCCGCCAACGCCGATGATGACGGCATTGATCGGCTGTTTAGCCTGCGCATGGACGAGGGATGGGAAGTTCACCGCCACGGCGGCTGAAGCCGCGACCAGCGAGGATGCTTTGAGGAACTGACGGCGAGAAACCGCCGACGATGGATTACTTGGATAATCTTGCATTGGGCCTTTCAGGTATTTATTTTTGGTTTCGGTAGCAGTAGAGAGTCTGCATTGATATTGACGATACGCAACGATTGGGCATTCAATCTCTTTCCACCCCGCTCGTCCAGTACTTTTGCATCACTTCCGGCGGCGGAACTTTCAGCGGGCGGACGATGCGGAAGCCGACGAATTGGGCGTCTGAGAAATACCAGATGCTCTTGGGCAATTGCGGGTCCTGCATTTTCCAGGAGCGATCCGAGCCGCGGCGGGCGGCGCTGCGGCACATCGTGACTTCGTCATCCCACGAACCGCCGCGCACCGAGTGCGGATAGGGCTTGGTTGCCTTGCTCCACGGCTCGGCGATCTCGGGGTTGGCACCGCATTCTTTATAGAAATCCGGGTTGTATTGGTCCAGAACCCATTCGACGACGTTGCCGCAGATGTCATAAAGACCCCAGGGATTGGGTTTTTTCTTGCCGACCTTCTGGTATTTGAAATCGCTGTTTTGCTCGAACCATCCGTATTCGGCGAGTTTGCCCGGCTCATCACCGAAGAAATAAGCCGTCGTGGTGCCGGCGCGGCAGGCATATTCCCATTCGGCTTCGGTCGGCAGCCGATAGAACTGGCCCGTCTTGGCGCTGAGCCACTGGCAGTATTTATTGGCGGCGTGCTGGGTCATGCTGATGGCGGGGTAGCCGTCTTTGCCCATGCCGAAACTCATTTCGACGTATGGCTTGGAGGGGTGGGTCACGATGTCGGCCAGCTTGTCGCCGGCGGCATCCGTCGGCATGGTGGCGCGAGTCCGCCGTTCCTCGTCGGGATACATGAACAGTTCATATTCATTCCAGGTAACTTCGCACTGCCCCATCCAGAAGGGAGCAATCTTTACTTTGTGCTGCGGACCTTCATCCGGCTTGCGGGCCTTCTCAGGGTCGGGGCTGCCCATGACGAATTCGCCGCCGGGAATCGGCACCATGACGTACCTCACGCCCGTGCCGGGAATCGCATTGGTGTAAGGCTTCATCTCGCTCTCATCCTTAAGCTTGAGATTGGCGACGATGCGCGAATGAATGTCAGGAATGGTGATATTGTCGTTATCCGCCAACGAGGCGAGGCTGCCGAAGACGCCGGGCGTGTAGTTTGCACCCGAGGCTTTGTAGATTTGGTAACGGGTCGAGTACTTGCCGGTGGCGGGCTGGGTGAAGGCAACGAAACCGCCGGGCACACCCGCGGCGCAGGTGAATAGATCGTTCGTGGACGCGAAAGCCTGCACCAAAACGGGCGCCTTGACGCCATCGAAATTGAACACGCCGGCCTTCTCGCCTTCGCCGAAAATGATGAATAATTTCTGACCCGCTGTTTCATTGAGGGTAACGACCCGGCGCACGGGCCGGCCCAAATCAAAGCTGTCGCCTTTGCCGAGTTGGAACTGCCCGGGCGTCGGTTCCTCGACCGGCCGGACCACCAGGTTGTTTTCGCCCGGTTTGTACAAGAGAAATTCGCGCAACGGCGAGCCGCGAAAATTGCCGACGGCGTAATCCGAACCCTTGGGCAGGTCGATTGCGGTGGCGACCGACACCGGTTTGCCGCTGGCGAAATCTTCGATGCGCAACGTATCCCCTTTTTCTTCATTGACCAGCACACAGAGGAACTCGGGTTGGCCCGTCTTGAGCGAAAGCCGATTGCCTCGCACGACGGCCCCTGGCAACGGGATGTCGGCCAGCTTGGGATACTCGGCGCCATCGTTGCGCATCAGGGTCGCCTGGCTCGGGTCGGGCGAGTTATAGATACTGCCGACGTATAGGTCGTCGAGGGGAGTTTTCCCGGCGCCGCCGATACCGACCATGTGCACCCGCGCGAGTTCCGGTGGGAGGTCCCACCTGTTGCCGGCGATGTTCACGATCCGACCCTGGCGTCGGCGTGCGCGGTGCGCGCCACCTCCAGCACGATCTGCGCCACCCGTCGCGCGGCGTCACGATGACCGACTGATGCGGCCGCCGCCGTCATGGCGGCCGACTTGGCCGCGACGCCGCGCTCGGGGCTCATCGC
>JBAXTC010000457.1:0-6439 GCA_037130375.1 Verrucomicrobiota bacterium
ATGGAGCGCCTTGCCGCGCACGGTGTCCACGCTCTCCACGACGACGCTCTCGACGAACTCATAGTAGAACAGTCGCGGGCAATAGACGAACTCATTGAGCATCCGGGCGGGAATAATCTGAGCGGGAGGTGGCGAGCAGAGATCGCAAGGTGGAGTTACTGGCGGCTCCGTCTCCAGGTTCTGCGATTGTGCTCGCTCAGAATCAGTTGTGGCGGCGGTCTCTGTTCCGTGGTCGGCCGTCTGCGCTCTCTCCACCAGGCACCCTCGCTCAGAGTCGGTCTTCGCAGGCATGTCCCGCCGCAGGATTTCCAACGCCTGCTGGAACACCGGATGCGCCGCCTCCGCGGCCGCCCCTCCCTCAGTGGTACCCGTTTCGGGACCACCGAAGCGCCGGTCTGTAGCCGGCTTCCAACGATCAGTTGAGGCTTGCCCGTCCTCCGTCCTCTGCCCTCCGTCCTCCGTCCTCCGCCCTCTCCCCTCCTGCCCTTCCGTGACAAGTCGTAACGCATCGCACGGTGTCTGCGTGTCGCCGGGCGCTCGGGGCGGAGACGGATCGGTTTCCATAGCGACGCTTCAAGAGCAGTTGCAATGCCAGTTTGCGCGTCGCGCCGGACGGTCACCCGGAAGGCTGGCGCCGTGCTGGACCATGCTGGGGGCTGTCACCATAGATCATGCAGTTTGCTGCCGCGTCCGGGCGGAACATCCGTGATTTTCTTCACCAACTGGTAGTGCCGGCGGAAGAGGGCCACGAGGGTAGGGTCTTCAATGAGCTGCTTGAAAATCAACAGGAACTTGCCGGCGTGTGGCCCTTGCGCGGCAAAGGGCTCCAGACTCGCGCCGGCCGCCTCACGCGCCAGCTTGGGGTCGCGGATCCATTTGTTGTAGAACTTGACGGTTTCCCAGCCGTAGTTGATGGTGACCCCAGCCTGAAACAAGGGGTCATGCGCCATGAACTGCACCAGCACCCGCCGGCAGTCGCAGCCGGATTCCGTGCAGTAAAACTCCCGCAGGAAATACTGGGTGGGCAGGCTCAGCGACGCGAGCTCCGGCGCTTCGCACACCCGCAGATCCGCCCGCGCAATGTCGTGGCAAATCCGGTCAAAGGGTTCAAGTGGCATAAATTGATTAGCGTGAAAAGTCTCTTGAGGTTGTTGAAGTTAGTCGCAAAAGAGCCGCTGAAACAATGCCTCGGCCTTTTGGCTGCCCTCCTTGGACAGCACGATGGATTTGTTCTTGTTCTTCGGATCGCCGATAAGGCCCTTTTGATGGAGCCGATCAAGCGCTTCCCAGTCGTGCCCCTTCCAGGCGCGGGTGCAGGCAAAGTCACCCTTGCCCTCGGTGAAGCTGGTCAGGTGCAGCAGGGCCAACACGGCGTCGTCGATTTTGTCAGTGTCAGGTTTCATAAAAACAAGTCAGCGGATGGCTGGTTAGGACACTTCCTACCCGTCCATTCGCAGTCGAGTGCGCTGACGAACAGCTTGAGGCTGACTTTCGACTGGGTCAACCAGTTCATGACCGAAGATTTCATTGCCTCTCATCGCCAGCAGGCACGAACAGGCCCAGGCCGAAGTGGGCGCCGTAACCAAAGGCCAGCGGGCCGGAGATCGGTTCGGCGAATGTGAGCCTGAATGCTGCTCCAGAGTGGCCGCCGCGCAGCCCGTTGCCGTGGAAACGCTGGCTCTGGAATTCCAATGGGCGCAAACGCCGGGAGCCGATGGGTTCTCTATATGCGCACCGTTGTTTTCCCGGTACCGCATTGTTCAAATCGCCTTTCCGGGGGTGAAGTTCAGTTTGATGTTGGTGCCGCTACCAACCTCAATACGCTCGGAACGAAAAACCAGGCTGACTCCAAGAGCATGTAACTCCTGATGCTGCGAGGGCTGCATCTGCAACTCGCCCCGGGCCAACAGCGAGGAAACTGCGCCGGCAGAAAGGAAGCCCCGCCACACAGGCCAGATAAACGCAGGATTGTCTCCGGCACTTCCCACGGAAACGGTGCCAAGCCCGTGACTAGTTGGAGCCGAGGGGAGCAGACCAAGGCCGACGTAACCCAGCAGGTTGGCGGCCCAGATGGTCTTGGGCTCGTTGCCGCCGGCGGTGGGGTCTTCAGCCATCAACGCATATCGGCGATCTTCGGACGGATTCCATCGCATAGAGAGTTTGTCGTCGTTCGGTTGCCACGGGCGGAAGAGGGCCGCGAACAATTGGTCCGCAGTCACGCAGGAAACCAATTGGCGAGCTGTGTCCAAGAAGAACTGCTGCCCAGACCCGTTGACAAAACTGAACAAGGGCGGCTCCAACTCCTGCTTCCTCGGCTGAAGGCACGCATCGCTTCCAAAGTGGGCCAGTTGGTCCAGAACCCAACGGTCAGTCGAATGCAGGGCGATTTCACAGCATTCCCGAAACTTCGCCGATGGCACGTTTAACCGTTTCCCGAGAGCCATCTCCAGCGATGGCACCGCAGCGCGTAGTTTCTCCAACCAGACGTCGCGCCTTGCCGACATCTCATCCCGGAGCGGCGCGGTTTCGCGGTCTTTGACTGTGCGCCCCTCGCGCCCTTTCAGATTCCGATCTTTGAAATCTTTGAGTTTCTTCCGCCACACGCCTCGTGCGGCCTCGAAAGCTCTCTGAGAATCTTCGCGTGCGCTCGCCGCTTGCGCGGAAGCTTTGAAGCCGATGTTCAGTGATCGTGCTACGGCATCGCGCACGTGGATGCGAGCCCTGTCGGCATCCTCGGGCAAACCATCAGCTTGGATGACTGGTTGCCAGCATCCTCCGCCAATTCTCCAACCAAGCCGGACCCGTCCTTCTGGCCAAGCCTTCGTCAATGTTCGTAGTGTCCCCAGCGTAGCAAGAAAGGCGAGCGGGTTGGCTCCGTCAAGGGCGTCCAGGGGCAGTTGGCTTGGCAGGGTGCAAACAACGGCAGAGGCTGCGGGCAGGGAAGGAACTGACAGCTTGCTCAGGCCGGATCCTACGACTATATCGGGGTGGCCGCTGGCGTGCCAGTCGGCAAGGCGGAAGATGGCTTCGAGGTAGGCGAGACCCCACCAGCCGTGGCGGCGGTTGAGCCGCCAGAAGCGGTCGGCGACGCCTGCGCGCAGTTCGTGAGGCGCGGGCAGCGCCCCCCGCTCTGCGCCGGTCAGAGTGGCACCGCACTGGAGCGATGTGAGGGTAAGGTCGGTGGCCTTGCCATCGGCAACGACCGGGTCGAGAGCAATGGGTGCAAACGGACGGGCGTGGCCATGATGGCTGCCCAGGAGGTGAAGGAATAAATCGCGCGCGTGCGGTTCGGCCGGACCCAAGCCGGCATGTTCGGCGAGTTGGGCCGAGAGGAACTCGTGACGGAAGCCTTCGGGCAACTGGCTATCTTCGCGCAAATCCCGACGGCGCCGGCGGCGCTCGGGCAGGCGGGCGGACTTGGCAAGGGGCTCCTCCCCGGCGGTGAGTTCGTCGCCGTTGTTGAGATAGAACTGGAAGCGTGGATCAAGTTTCCCGAAGTCGTGGCTGTAACCGGCCTCGCCGTACAGTTCGGCGAAGTCGGGTCCGAGGCAGCGAACGGCAAAGTCACGAGCCAGTGCCTGCACGGTGGCGGTGTGGTGACGGAGGGTGACAGACTCGTTGCTTGATGATGTCGTGTCTTCGTCGTCGGCCAGCGGGTCATCCTCGGTTTCGCCATCCCGCAAAGGGCGAAGTTTCTTGCCGGTGAGAATGAGTCCGCCGGCAGGATGCTCTTCTAGCTGAAAGTCGTCTTTGGCCAGCAACCGTGCGTGCTCAACGAGCCAGTGTAACGGAGACAGCGGCGGACTGGCTGCGCCCTCCGGCGCGGCAGAAGCGGCCACGAGATTGAGAAGCGCTTCCTTGATTTCGCTGCGTTCTGGTTCCGAGGAGGCGGTAATTGCGAGCAGTGCAGCGAGGTCTGGTTGCTTGGCGAACTCGCCGAGGAGCTTGCGGTTCAGGCGGATCACCACGCGGCCCCGGGCCTGGCGCAAAGCCCGTTCGGCCAAGTCGAGTCGCTCAGGACCAAGACCGGGATTGTCCGGAGTGGCTTGCCCCAGACCAACGATCCCGATCTCGGCGGGGAGGACCACGACGTCGCCGGGTCGGATGGCGCGCACATCGCTGGTGAGCAACGAACGGCGCTCGGCGGAGCGCTCCCGCCCTCGCCAGAGGCAGAACACAGAGCGGGCGTGGTGGCGTGGTTTCTTGCCCCTCTCCGGTGCCCTTTCTTCGGGCAACCCTTCAACGTCCGCGTCGTCGGCTTTCTCGGCGCGGCCCTCAGCAAGCCAGTGCCGCAAGCGATACAGCGGTACGCTGAGCATCTCGGGGCTGGTCGGCGGCAGCAGTGACAGCGTTTCCAGCCAAGTGTCCTCGTCTTCGCGGGTCGGTTCGGTGGCAGCGACTTCGGACAAATCAGCTCGCCAGAGAACGCGAACCTCGGGTGCGCCGCGCTCCTTGCCGTGAAGGAAGAGGGAGACTTCCGGCTCCGGCACCGGACGCGGAGCGGTCTGGCAAAGGAGGTCCAGATGCGCCGGAAGCAGGATGGGCGCGTCGGCAGTGGGCGCGAGCAAAGCTCTGAATCGCCCTTCATCGCTGGCGCGGAGTGGGTTCACGAGCGCGTCTAGCGCATTGACGCCGAAGTTGATTTCCTTCGCATCTTTCTCCAATCCAGGTGTGGCTTTGTCGCTGAGCCAATGCCACGTCTTGGCGAGAGCTTCACCATAGATGGGGTCTGGCTCCTGGCCTTTGGCGTCGGCTTCGGCTTCGCGAATGAGGATGGTGGCAAGGGGTTCCTTCATCTCCCCCAGGCGATCCAGCCGGCCAAAGCGCTGGCGCAGGGCGTCGAGACTCGCGCATTCAGTCACCAATGCGTCGAAGCTGAAATCGGCTCCGACTTCGAGGCATTGGGTGGTGACAACGATGATGGGTTTTGCCGGCTGCTCGCCGGAACCGGCTTTGAGCAGTGGGGACCACTTGGCCACCAAGGCGTCCCGGTCCAGCGGACGCATTCGGCCCGTAAGGAGGATGACCTCGGCCCGATCTCCAACATCTTTACGAACTCGGACAGCGATGGCTTCCGCCGTCGCGACGCGGTTTACCATCACGGCGACGCGCTGGCGGCCATTTCCCAGGAAGTTGCTGGCCTGCTTGGAAGCGGCGGCGATGAGTTCATCGGTGTCCCCTTTCCCTTTCACCGGAAGAAGCGTGGCAAGCTTTCGGGCGGCGAGACGGAGTTGAAGCACTGGATCATTCAGCGCGGCGATGCGCTCGGCAGGCCGAGGGAAGCTCGCTTCTTCTGGAATGTCAGCGGGCGGCGTGGCGGAAAGGATAGAAAACCGGAACGGTGTCTTAATGGGCGCGCTCACCCAGCGTTCGCCACGGAAGCCGGCAATGGCGCGGAGGGTTTGGAGGAATGGAACGGCACAGTGGGCTTCATCCAACAGGATGAGACTGTCATTGGCGGCGAGGCCGGCCCAAATGCTGGCCGTGCGGTCGCTGTGACCGTAGCTGCGAAAGAGCAGCGCCGAGCCCACCTGGTCCACTGTGGAGCAGATGATGGCCGGTTGGGTTGGCAGGCGTGCCCAGGAGTCGTCGCGCCAGGTGCCGCCCCGCAGGCGAGCGACGGCGAGTGGCCGCTCGGTGCCACTGAGAGCACGAAGCCGGTCGGCGATTTCCTTAATCGGGCCGGCCTTGGCGTTTTGGAGTTTGTCAGCGAGTTGCCAAGCGCGGTCGAATGCCTCGTCCACAACAATCCGGCGGTCCACGACAAACCAGATTCTGCGAGGCATGCGCCGCTCCACACTGGCGGCTGGATCACAGTGAGCGAGGGCGAAAACGGCGGCATCAAGACAGGCCGTCTTGCCACTGGCGGTGGGGAGGTTGATGGCTTCAGGCCACTCGCCGTTTAGGGCACCTTCGGCGAGCATGGATTGCCATGGGAATGGCGTCGGCTTCTCCCACTTCGGAGTTTTCCAAAGAGCCGCGAACAACGTGGCGAAATTGGGATCGTTCATGAGTGAGATAGGTTACAGCGTCGTGCCCTCGGCTCCTATGGTTCGACTGTCCGACACAGGCCATAGCCACGGTAGCGGCCAGCACCCAGCAGTACCGGGCCAACGACCGGCTCGGCGAAGACCAGAATCGCGTGAGTGTGGCGGCAAAGACTGCCGTCCTTGCGCGGCAGGCGTGGGAAGCTGTGCGCCGGTGGCGCACCGAGATGCGCGGACACCGGGGTGACGATGACTTCTCGCGGGGCGGGCAGGTCAATACGCGTGCAGGAATCGGCCAGCGCGGAGGCGACTTCTTCCTGATACGCGGCCTTGCCCTTGGCCTTGGCGTGGCGGTCGAAGACGTATGGGGTGACGGTGGCCCATTGACGAGTGCCCACGGGAACAGCAGTCCAAGTGCGGTCGCGCAACGAGTGGTGTGGACTGGTCCCATC
>JBAXTC010000458.1:0-6434 GCA_037130375.1 Verrucomicrobiota bacterium
TCGTGCCCGGCCCACCGCAGAACCGCGCCACTCCTCGCGCATTGCCTGGCCGGTCTCCAAATGTCAACCAACCGCCCCTCGGCGTTACGCCAAAACTGACAGAAAGCCGGCAGAAATTGCCTGTTGCCACTCTCGGCCAGGTCTGACAGAATCGGGGTGCAATGAATGGCAGCAAAGAATTCTTCCTCGCCCGCGCAGCGTCAAGTACAAGCGGGCGGGCCAGAAACCAAATTCGTACCAGTCAGTCGGGAACTGGAGCGGCTGAGAAGTCGAGTGGAGCTTGCTTTTGGCCTGATGGTCGGTGAGATTATCCACAGGTATGCCAGTCATTTCAATGTTTTACGGTCTAATCGTGTCGCTGTTCTTCCTGGACAACAGGCGGCATAAGCGGCCACATATCCACGTTCGCTACCAGGAGCACGAAATCGTGCTCGGGATACCGGATGGAGAAGTGCTGGAGGGAAGCATTCCCGGCAATAAACTGAAACTCGTACTGGCGTGGATGGAAATTCATCGTGATGAACTGCTAGCCGATTGGGATCTCGCCGTCTCCGGCCAACAGCCGTACAAAATCGAACCCCTTAAATAAACGCCTATGAATCCGCGCGTCCAATCAGTGCAAGTCGAGGCGAATTACCGGCTTCGCCTCGACTTTACCGACGGGCAATGCGGCGTGTTTGACTGTTCGAATCTTCTCGATTTCGGTGTATTTCGCGAACTGCGCGAGCCGGAGTATTTTCGCAAGGTCAAGGTAATCCGCGGCACGGTGTCCTGGCCAAACGAGCAAGATATCTGCCCCGACACACTTTTCGAGGAAGCTGTGCGGAAGAAAGAGAACACTCAACCGACAAAATAGAAGGGTCCCGGAAAATAGTAAGCAGGGTTGACAGGTGGTTAGATTGGGTTCACCACTACCGCCGAGGGCACGCAAGATACGCATCAAGCATGCCGAGGCCGCTTACCATGCTATGGCCCGCTGCATAAAGATAACATGGGGTGGTCAGACTGGGAGGAATTCCGCAGACTGCCGCATGAATGCGGCGTTCCGGGGGGCAGTGCCCGGATGCGCCCGCCCCACTTCCGCAGCGCGAATGGGCTTGGTTTCCAAGGCGGTTTGGAGCCGGGCTTCTGCTTGGCACTGGCCTCTTCGTGCCCGGCCCACCGCAGAACCGCGCCACTCCTCGCGCATTGCCTGGCCGGTCGCCAGATGTCAGCCAACCGCCCCTCGGCGTTACGCCAAAACTGACAGAAAGCCGGCAAGAATTCTCTGTTGACACCCTCGGCCAGGTCTGACAATATCGGGCTGCAATGAATGGCAGCGAAGCCCAATTCTTCCTCATCCGCGTAGCGTCAAGCGGGCGCGCCAGAAACCAAATTCCTAACAGTCGGGAACTGGAGCGGCTGAGAAGTCGAGTGGAGCAGGTCTATGAAAGCAATAGTGGAGGGGTGGAGGTATGAATGTATTCCGAATTCCGGGACCCTTTCATGGTTCGGATTCAATCGGAGCGTTCGGCTGAAGCTCAAACGCAACGCAGAACCAACAGCGACATGAAAACTCCAATCTTGAGTGCAGTTCGGCGGCCGGAGCGGATCGTGAACCGGATGCTCAACGGCGCTGGACTTTGTGTTTTTGCTGCTTGGCTGTTGTTTTCCGTGACTCCGGCGCAGAGCGCACCAACACGCCAAGAACTGATTGATTACGCTAAAACGACTTGGGAACTCACCGACCTCACGGATAACGTCATCAGCCAGACATTGGACACCTCATATTCGGGCATTCCCTACAAAGATTACGTTTCTTATTTCACCGTTGCACCAAGCATTCTCAACCCGCTTCTTTCCGGTGATTACAAGACCGCCGGGACAAAGGCGGCTGATTTTTGGCGCGACGAGTCCATTTCGTATCTGCTCAAGCAAGCGGGCTTGAGCGGTGTCTTCGCGCCCGCGCGACTTGCGGCATGGCCCATCGAGCAGGGGCTGAACTCGTTCCAGAACGCTGTGAAAGAAGCGTCGTTCAAAAATCAGATACTTCTCTATTTTGCAGCGCGGAGCGCGGGAAATTCTTACTCCGAAATCGTTGCTCTCGAAGAATTCCGATTATTAGCAGCCGATCCAGACATCCTTAAAAACAACCGCGACTTGGTCATGAAGATCCGTTACGCTGACGGTCAACTGTGGTTGGCTTACAGCACAAGCTATCTTGTCGGCTCAGTCCCCGGTTACACACCTGCTCAATTCTACGATTACGCCGAACAACAATGGCAGTCGCTTGTGGCGACAAAAAGCTACGCCGCCCACCAAGCGATTATCAAAGACGCCTTTCGCGCCGCTGCCGCGCCACAAAAGCCCGTAATCACCCAGCAACCGCAGGATGCAGTAATCGCCTCTGGGCAAAGTGCTGCCCTCACTGTCGCCGCGACCGGCGCTACGCCGTTCCAATATGTTTGGGAGTTGGACGGCGTGCCGTATGCCGGACCTTACGGAGCTACGTTCAACGCCACCGTCGCGGGTCAATACCGCGTCACCGTGTATGACGCCAACACGCTTTTCACCAAGAGCCGCAGCGCAACCGTCACTGTCAACGCAGGCGAACCTGTCGCCATCACCGCTCCGGCAGCCAATGCCAACGTCTCCGGCAGCATCACCGTTCGCGGCAGCGTGAGCGGCGCGACAAAAGTGGAATTCTATCTCGACGCCGTCCGTCAGTTCACCGATTCCTCGACGCCGTTTGCGTGGACTTGGAACACCGCGATTGCCGCGAACGGTGCGCACGCGCTTACGGCCAAAGCATACAACGGTGTAGCTCTGCTCGGAACGAGTGCCGCCGTGAATGTCACGGTGAACAATGCTGCTCCGCCGACATGCACTGACTCGAATGAACCGAACGACTCTTCCCCCACGGCCACGCCACTCTCCTTCGGGGTCACCGCTAACGGCTATGTTTGCACAGCGACTGATGTGGATTGGTTCAAAGTGGAAGTCGCGACGCCTGGCGTGCTCACCTTTGACCTGACCGTTCCTGCCGCGAACGATTACGACATTGAATTGTTCGGCCCAGATTACGCCTACATCAAAGGTTCATATCGCGACACCGGCTTGGCGGAAAACATCACCCACGATGCCACCAGCACTGGAACGTATTTCGTCCGCGTCTATGGCTACCCAATTGGCAATGGCTCGCACAACGCCGCCGTCCCATACGCTCTCACCGCGGGAGTCGTGTCCGGGCCGGTCGCGATTCTCACGCCGCCGCAGAATCGTAGTGTGCCGGTCGGAGCGAGCGCCAGCTTCAGCGTGGTTGCCTCCGGTGCGCCGCCGCTCGCTTACCAATGGCAGCGCAACGGCGTGGATATTCCAGGCGCGACCGGCCCCACCTACGCCACGCCCGTGTTGACGCTGGCCGACAGCGGCGCGCAATTCCGCGTGCGCGTGACCAACGCCTTTGGCTCCGTCCTCAGCGCCCCGGCCACGCTCACCGTGAACACGGCCAATGTGATTACCTGGACGGGCGCGGCCGGCGATGGCAATTGGTTCAACCGCACCAACTGGAATCCAAGGACAGTGCCGACGGCGAGTGATGTGGTGAACATCAATACTGCAATCATTGCTCCTGCCACTGCCGAATTCGCGCTCATGAATTTGAATGGTTCTCTGTCGGGTTCTTTCTCTTTGAAAGGGACGCTGAATTGGACGGGCGGTGTGATGAACGCCCGGCTGACAGTCGCTGCGGGTGGGGTGTTGAACATTGCTGGGGGCGCTTGGATGCTGGGTGGAAGTATCGACAACGCGGGCACAGTCGTGTGGACAGCCAATCAAACCCTTTTTGGCAGCACGACTTCGGCTATCACCAACCAAGCGGGTGGGCTGTTCGAGATTCGCAATGACCAAGACATCAATTGCACGGGCTGCAGCGGGTTCTCGGGCTCCTTCAGCTACAGCGGAGGTCTGCCAGCTTTTGTCAATTTGGGCCTCTTGCGCAAGTCCTCCGGAAACGGAACAAACTCGCTCTACATTTCCAGTTTCCAGAACACCGGTCTGGTGGACGTGCAAAGCGGAGCGATGACCATTCCCGGAGGCTTCACCAGCATCGGCACTTTCACCGGTGCGGGAACAGCCCTGTTGAGCGGGCCTGTGTATGGCACCTTGAACGGGCATAACTTTGTTTTGAATGCGGGCAGCCTTTCCGGCGCGTTCACGTTGAACGGGACGCTGAATTGGACGGGCGGTGTGATGAACGCTCGACTGATTGTCGCTGCGGGTGGGGTTTTGAACATTGCTGGGGGCGCTTGGATGCTGGGTGGAAGTATCGTCAACGCGGGAACAGTGGTCTGGTCAGCCAATAGAGGGCTTTTCGGCAGCACGACGAGCGCAATCACCAATGAGGCAAGCGGCGTATTTGAAATACGGAATGACCAGGACATCAATTGCACGGGCTGCAGTGGGTCTTCAGGCTCCTTCAGCTACAGCGGAAGTCTGCCGGCGTTTATCAACGCAGGCACGCTGCTCAAGTCGGCGGGCGCACGCACCAATTCCCTCTATATTTCCAACGTCCTAAACACCGGCAGGGTCGAGGTGCGGAGCGGAACGCTCGCTTTTGGTAACCCTTTCACTCAAACACTCGGAGAAACGCGACTAGCTGGCGGTTCATTGAGTGGAGGCACGTTCAATTTCACTGGTGGCACGCTTTCTGGCACCGGCACCATCAACGGCACGGTCGTCAACGGGGCCGTCGTCAGTCCCGGCAGTTCGCCCGGCACGCTCACCATCAACGGGAATTACACCCAGACCGCCGCCGGCGTGTTGCAGATGGAACTGGGCGGCCTGACGCCCGGCAGCGGGTTTGATCGGCTCGTGGTTAACGGTCAGGCCACACTCGCGGGCGCGCTGAACGTAACGCTCATTAACAGCTTCACTCCCGGATTCGGCGATGCGTTTTCCGTCCTCAGCTACAACTCACGCAGTGGCAACTTCGCGAGCATCAATCTTCCGGCGCTTCCAAACTCGCTGGCTCTGACCGCGCAATACAGTTCCACGAACCTGACGTTGCTGACTGTCAACGGGGGCGGGAACAACCAAACAAACGCCTTTCAGATGACGCGCGCAAGCAACGGCCTGCCGGAACTTCGATTCACCGGCCAACCCAATCACACCTACCGACTCCAAGCCTCAACGAACCTCGTGGATTGGCTGGACATCTCCACGAACACACCCGTCAACGGTTTGCTCCGCTTCGTTGACCCTGCTGCGGTGAGCATAGACCACCGCTTTTACCGCGCAGTATCGCCGTGAACGACCGCTTGGATTCGAGCAAGTGTCCTCACTATTGACACTTCCGGAGCGTGCTGATAAGGGGGATTGTAAACATTCGGCCAACCGGCTGGCTGGGGAGGAATAACGCGGGATTAAGCGCAGAGGATATCCCGAAAGCGAGGGTGCAAGGGATAGAGCCAGATTTGCTTAATGGCACAGGTTTGGCGGTGTTGCTTCTCCAGTTTGCCGCGGCCTTGAGTTCGGCCCACGCAAATCCAGTTGGCCGCCTTGTAGGAAGTGCCTTTAAAGCGCGGGATTTCTACGAAGGTTTCCAGCAGGACCGGCTGGTAACCATAGCGCTGGCTCCAATCGGCCAACAGCGGCTGGATCACCCCGGACAAAATCCGTGAGGCCAGGGAGCGGGAGTGGACCCAGGGCAAAATGAGGAAACGCGCGTTATTGACGATGCTCGGCAGGCCGCGCCGCCGCTGCTCATCATTCCAGCCAATGTATTGGTCGCGGGCCTTGAGTTGCCAGGCCGAGGCGCCAAATGCCAGGGTCGCCAGCAAGCGACCATCCCCGCTCCAAACCAGATAGCGCATTTGCGCGCCGCTCAAGGGGCGATAACCCAGGTAATGATACCGTTGGATGAGTTCATTCCACAGGCGCGAGTCGGCTCGAATGCGCACGCTCTGGAATTGCAACGGCCCCAGCGCCGCCACCGGCTCCCGCACCGGAGCTCGCTCCGCCGAGGCGGCGGTGAGCTCGGGCACAGTTCGCCCGTTGCCGTTTTTCTGTAACGACTTGGGCAGTTGCACCAACCCATCCTTCTCCATGCGCAGGAATGCCACCCGGCAACTCATCGCTTTAAGTTGTCCGCCGCTATTGAGCCAGCCTAAATCCTGGCACACCTGCCGGGAGAGATGCGTCCGGTTCAAGGCCGGCTGGCGACGCAAAAGCTCTTGGATGTGGGCCAGGTCCGCTGCGATGAAGTCGCGCCCGCAGTAACGCCGGGACGGCTCTGCGTTCATGGCGGCCGCCCATTGGCCTTGTAGGCCGCGCGCTTTTCCGCGCTCCATTTCCAGGGCAGGAACTCTTCCAGGTTCTCCGGCGCCCGGCCCCCTTGCCGCGCGCAGGCTTCCAGATAATCCTGAAAATACTTGCGCGGACACAGACCGTGTTGC
>JBAXTC010000459.1:0-6424 GCA_037130375.1 Verrucomicrobiota bacterium
CAGGCTGGCTCAGTTTTCGTGAGCAAACCCGGCTTGATTTCAGTGAGCGACATCGGGCCTGATGACCGTTTGCCACGATGCTCGAAAGGGCAGAACCATTGGAAGCCATTGGCCTATTCATGTTCGCGCCTCCGCTCCACTCGACCAGTTTATGCCTTTTCCTCGATCAACTCGCGTCGGGCGCCGCTCAGGAGTTGTTCGATAAAGGTGGTGGAATAGGCGCCGCGGCGGAAATTCGGGTCCTGGAGGATCGCCTGCTGGAAGGAGATGGTGGTCTTGATGCCAGTGATCATGTACTCGCCCAAGGCGCGGCTCATCTTGTCCATCGCTTCGCGCCGGTCCCGACCGAAGGTAATCAGCTTGCCGATCATCGAGTCGTACTGCGACGGGATAGTGTAGCCGGCGTAGGCATGGCTATCGACGCGCACACCGCGCCCGCC
The DNA here is from genome assembly GCA_037130375.1 of Verrucomicrobiota bacterium. Lineage (GTDB taxonomy): Bacteria > Verrucomicrobiota > Verrucomicrobiia > Limisphaerales > UBA8199 > JAPLUA01. The sequence continues at coordinate 441 of JBAXTC010000459.1, forward strand.
TGGCTGGTAGTACATTTCGATCCGGCCGGGACTTGGCCGGAAGTCGTCGAAGGGGTCTTCGGCGTTGATCCGGCATTCGATGGCATGGCCTTTGATCTGAATGTCGCTCTGCGAATGGCGCAAAGGCTCGCCCATCGCCAGCATGATCTGATAGCGCACGAGATCAATGCCGGTCACTTCCTCGGTGACGGGATGCTCGACCTGAATGCGTTTGTTGACTTCGAGGAAGTAGTATCTGCCCAAAGGATCGACGATGAACTCGACGGTGCCGGCGTTGGTGTAATTAGCGGTCTCGGCGATCTTGATCGCAGCTTTGCCCATTTTCTCACGGAGCTTTTTGAACTTCGGATTGTCCAGCAGTGGCGAGGGGCTTTCTTCGACGACCTTCTGGTTGCGACGCTGAATCGAGCAATCGCGTTCGCCCAGGTGGATAATGTGGCCCTTGTTGTCGCCCAGGATTTGAAACTCGATATGGTGGGGGTTTTCGATGAACTTCTCGACGTAAACCCCTGAGTTTCCAAATGCCTTCTCGGCTTCGCCGCGGGCCGTGTGATACCCTTTCACGAGCGAAATATCGTTGTGGGCGACCCGCATTCCCCGCCCGCCGCCGCCGGCTATGGCTTTGATAATGACCGGGTAACCAATCCGTTTGGCCACCGTGAGCGCGTCCTGCTCGTTATCGACGACACCTTCCGAACCGGGGGGCGTCGGCACGTCGGCTTTTTTGGCGAGCGCGCGGCTCACCGCCTTGTCTTCCAAGGCATTCATCGCCCGGGAATTCGGTCCAATGAACCGGATGTTGCAGCTTTCGCAGACATCGGCAAAGTGGGCGTTTTCAGCCAGGAAACCGTAGCCGGGGTGAATGGCATCGACATCGGTGATTTCGGCGGCGCTGATAATCCGGTCGATTCGGAGGTAGCTTTCGTTGGCGGGCGCTTTGCCGATGCAGATCGCTTCGTCAGCCAATTGGACGTGCATTGAGCTGGCGTCGGCTTCGGAAAAGATGGCGACCGTGCGGATGTTCAGTTCCTTGCACGCGCGGATGATGCGGACGGCGATTTCTCCGCGGTTGGCAACGAGAAGTTTTTCAAACATGCTAAGAGTTCTGAAGCGTTAGAACGTTTAAGCGAAAAGACGCTTAAACGACAATTCGGGCGATGCCGACCATGATATACCCAGAGGAGTTCAACTGGGACGGAGTTTGAACAAGGGTTGGCCGAATTCCACCGGTTTGCCGTTCTCGAGCATAACTTGGGTGATGATGCCCTTGGCCTCAGCCTTGATTTCGTTCATTACTTTCATCGCCTCGATAATGCAAACGACCGTTTCGGAACTTACTTCTGAGCCGACTTCGATGTAGGGGGCCGCTTCAGGGGATGGTGCCCGATAGAAAGTGCCAATCATGGGCGATTTGATCTCAACTTCCGAAATGGCAGGCACTGGGGGAGCGGGAACTGCGACAGGAATACCTGTCGGGAGCGGGGCATACGCCAAAGCCGGAAAATCTTCAGAGGAGGCAGCGGCCCCCCCGTTTGGCCCCCGTTTGAGTCTGATCTTGAAGTCCTGTTTCTCGAGTTCAAACTCGGTAACCGAGTTCTTCTTCATCAGATCGATGATGGCTTTAATGTCTTTTAAGTCCACGGCCTTTTATCGTTAGAGTTAATGCCCAGTACACTTCCTGCATAATCCAATCTGCCGACTCGAAGTGGCAGCCGCACCTAGACTTTTTCTGGATCGGTAGTTCAATCGCCTGCGAGAATACTTAAGAGCCGAAACGGCGTCAACCAGTAAAATTCACTCTGCAATGGCAACGTAAAAATGACACAAATCTGCCACAGAAACCCTCCTGTACACAGCATTCTAAGCTGCGTTAACGTTAATTGATGCTTCCAGTGCCAAAATGTAAGAATTGGCTCCAAACCCCATGATTTGACCACAGCAGACCGCCGCGATGAGCGATTTGTGCCGGAATTCCTCTCGTGCATGGATGTTGGAAAGGTGGATTTCAATCGTCGGCACCCCGACGGCGGTGATGGCGTCGCGCAGCGCAACACTGGTATGAGTGTAGGCTGCTGCGTTCAGAACGATCACATCGAACTCCCCTTTGGCTTGCTGAATCCACGCGACCAACTCACCCTCGAAGTTGGATTGACGGAATTCGACTGTCACCTTCAGTTTCCTGGCCCGGTCGCGAACTTTGGCCTCGATGTCAGCCAGCGACGTTCGCCCATAGATCTCTGGCTCGCGCTGGCCGAGCAGGTTCAAGTTCGGGCCGTTTAGGAACAGGATTTTCATTCCGAGAGGGAAGGTTAGCGAGGCGGGTAAGGGTTGTCGATTGGATTTGTAGGCACCATCGATGCCTTTTTGCCCAGGAGCCACCCGAGGAACGCAAAGGCCGGCCACGCCAGGGCAGGGATGTAGAGTCCGAATTCCACGAAGCTTTGGATGCTCCATCCCAGCACCCCAAGCCAAACTGCAAAAGCTGTCCAGTCGCTGGAAGACCTTGGAAAGCTCCATACCAAACCACCAACAATAAAGAGCGTATAAGTGAGCAAACCCACGATACCCGAATCTGACGCCTGTTCCAGGTAATCATTATGCACCAATCGCGACATTTCGGATTCGGGCCGTTTTATCTTCTGATAGGGGATGAAAAAGGTTCCCGGTCCGGTGCCGAAAACCGGCTTATCTTTAGCAGTTTGGACCGCCGCCCGCCAGTAATCGAACCGCGCGCTGACGCTGGTGGCGCCCTTCCGGAAAAAGCCCGAGTGCGTCCAGAAGAACCCGGCTGACCCAGCCACCACGAGTCCCGCAACCAGGACCATTTTGAATTGTTTTCCCGAGGGCAGCCGAAGCAGCACGATCACACCCAGCAAAAGCATCAAAAGCCAGCCGCCCTTGGAGCCAGACCAATAGAGGACGGCAAGCCCGGCCACCCCCACCAACCCCATCAGGAATCCTCGAGCGGGGATGGTCAGAAGTTTGCGCGCCTGCCAGACAGTGGCCAGCATGACGGGGAGCAGCAATAATACGGCGCCGGCCAGGGCGTTTGGATAGAAGAGCGTCGAAAAGATGCGATTGCTGGAAATTCTCTTGAGATATTCTGGAGGCGTTGTCTTCAGCGTGGGGTAAACATACAGAAAGAAGTAACGCCGCGATTCCTGCAAGCCGCCGAAGTGTTGCTCCCATCCGACCGTCAACACGAGCAGAAAGCCACACAGCAGCCCGATCCAAATCGGCCACGGATCCTCCAGGCGGCTCAGCGAGAAAAACCCGAGATAAAAGCACAGAACACAGGCGGCAAAGTGTTTGACTGTGGAAACACTTAGCGCGGAATCGACTGACCCTGTGCTGGCGAGAACCTGCCAAGCCAGCCAGGCCAGCGGCAGCGCCATCAGCCACCGGGGCGCGGCTGATCTCCACCGTGCAACCGCCACGCCAACTGCCGCCACGACCATCAACAGCCAATACGCCCAGGCGATGGGCCAGGGATAGCCGAGCAGAAACTCATAAAACTCGGTTGGAGTGGCAACCCATTTCTCCATGATGGGAGGGTTGCCGAACTTGAGGAGGGCCAATCCCAGGAATCCGCCAAATAAGCCGGCAAAAATGCGGACGAGCAATTGATCGGTTTGGGCTGCGGCGGGTTTGGGTTCGAATCTCATCAAGCGGGTCCCGAATGGTCATGGAATCAAAGAACCAACTTCAACAGCCCGACTTCCAGCGCCAGGGCCTCCTGAACATTGGTTCCGAGCCAGCGTTGGAGCTGCTCCATAATGCCCAGGTTCTCCATGGCATCCTTCGACGAAATCCGCTGGGCCACCCGACTGGTTCCGGCCATTTGCGGAAAATTCAAGAGTTCACGAGATTGCGGTCCGTCACTCGGGACTTCAGACCCCGGGCTTCGGACTTCCAACGTCTGGAGCCACACATCGCGCAGCCACCATTGCAACGCCAGCAACAAATCCGCGCGCTGCTGGCGATACTCGGATTCAACAGCGGCTTTGAGTTCTTTCTCCCATTTCTCGCGCAGTTCCGTCTCGGCATTTTCGTATTTCTCCAAAGGTGAGCGCGCCGTGAGGGTCTCGTCGATGCCCTCCTTGAGTTCATTTAGTTTACGCAGGAGGACGTCCATTAAGCGATACCGCCCGAGCAGACTCTTCTGTTGCGTCGCGGCCATTTCGCTGAAGGCGGTGAGCCACTCGAGTTGCCATGCAGCGAGCTGCCGCGGGCCTTCGCCCGCGAAGTTCAAGCGCAGGCAGCGCGAGAGGATCGTTTCCAGAAGCCGCTGCGGTTCGGTTGTCAGCAAAACCAGGATCGACTTTGACGGTGGCTCCTCCAAGGTCTTCAAAAACGCATTGGCTGCCTTCTCATTCAATCGGTCCGCGGCGACCACGACACAGACCTTGTATTCCGCCTCGGTCGGTTTGAGATAAACCTCCTGCATCAGACCGCGAATCTGGTCAATGGTGATCACGCGGGTCTTGGATTCGGGCCGTACCCAATGAATATCGGCGTGATTGGCATGCTCGATCTTCCGGCAGCTCAGGCATTGGTCGCAGCAGTCAGTCGCCGCCCCGCCCTGCTTGACGGGTTGCTGGCAATTGAGGGTTTTTGCCAGGGTGCGGGCGACCATTTCCAGTTCGTCAAGCTGGTGGCCAGTGAAAAGGTAACCGTGCCCCAGCCGCCCCCGCTCCAGCGAACGCTGGAGCAACTGCGTCCCTTGCCCCTGTTCGGGAAAATCTTTGAATGCCATCCCCGCCTTTATAATTCCCCAACCCTCCGAAGGAAAGAAGCGATTTAAGAGCGACCATGACCCGCCTCAGGATGGAAGCCGTAGATAGGCATCAGCGTCCCGCACGAGTTGAGCTGACCAGCCGACGGACCTGCTCCAAGGCCTCCTGACCAGGGACCAGAGACACCTTGCCAGACTCAACTTCGGCAATGCGCCAACGAACCTCCGCGATGTGAGCATCTTGGACTCCGGGCGGAACGTCCCGAACAAGGCTCTCGACGAGCCGATCCGCCAACTCCTCACGCTCAGCCACGGAGAGATGTTCGGCCTCACTGAGAATACGTGCAACGGTTTGCGTCATGCCCACAAGTTACCAGCGGCGTTGCCTCATGCCTTACGCTTGCAGGCCATAAAATAGAGCACTGGCACGGCCATACGGCTGATGAGCAGCGAAGCGATCTCGCCTGCCATCAGTGAGATGGCCAGGCCCTGAAAGATCGGGTCGGCCAGGATCACGCTGGCACCGACGACAACGGCCAGGGCGGTCAGCAGCATGGGGCGGAAGCGCACCGCGCCAGCATCGACGACCGCCTGGTCGAGCGGCATCCCTTCGGCCAGGCGCAGTTCGATGAAATCCACGAGGATGATCGAGTTGCGCACGACAATGCCGGCGCCAGCCATGAAACCGATCATTGACGTGGCGGTGAAGAAGGCGCCCATCAGTCCGTGGGCGGGCAGAATGCCGACCAGCGAGAACGGGATGGCGGCCATGACGACCAGCGGCGTGAGGAACGAGCGGAACCAGCCGACCATGAGGATGAAAATCAGCACCAGCACGGCAGCAAAGGCCGAGCCGAGGTCGCGAAAGACCTCGATGGTGATGTGCCATTCGCCGTCCCACTTGATGGCCGGCAGTTCATCAGTGAACGGCTGGGTGGCGTTGTAGATCTTCAACGGCGCCCCGCTGCCTCCGAATTGCCGGGTGTCGAGAGCGCGGATGGCCTCGTTCATCTTCAGGATCGCATAGACCGGGCTTTCCACTGCGCCGGCTACGTCACCGATGACGTAGGTCACCGGCATGAGGTTCTTGTGGTAAATGCTCTTGTCCACGAGGCCCTGTTCCACTTTGAGCAGTTCGCGCAACGGCACCAGGGCGCCGGCTGGATTCGCGCCGCGGACGCGCAGCGCCAGCAGATCGTTCGGTCCGGTGCGGAGCGATTGCGGCAGGCGGACCACGATCTCGACGTCC
>JBAXTC010000046.1:0-20269 GCA_037130375.1 Verrucomicrobiota bacterium
AACTGAGCGGCTACTTTCGCTCGAGAGATTAGCGCCGACTCCCGTCGGCGGCTACGATTCCTTGAATCCGTTCTCCCGCTTTGCTTTCCAGTCGTTTTGGCTTGAATTCGGATGGGGTTGGCAATATCCGACAAGCAACACTCCGAACCAGGCTTTTTGCTCACCCCGCTCCTGAGGAATGGAGCGCGGACATTTTTGTCCGCAAGTTGGCGCGAGAGCTATTTCAGGACCGCGCCTCTGAGGCTCAGGTACTGTGGCGCAGAACCGATGTCCAGCAGCAGGCGGCCAGAGTCAATTCTCGGCGTGAAGCGTGTGCCATCTCCCGCCACCGCCGTAAGCCGGTTCCGGCCCAGCAGGCTTATTGGAAGATTTGCCGGGTGCGGCTCACCCAGGGTCCACGCGACCAACTTCTTGCCGCCGGTTGACGCGGCGCAGAGCAAGACGTAATCCTTGTCGCTTGCCAAAGGAATGCGTCGGACGATGCGATAGCCAGACAGTTCGTGAGTCAGCGTTTTCATCGCCAGGTAGGCGGGTTTGGGTTGTAAATCCGGCAGAACGGTGCCGAAGGCTGCAATGCTCTCGGGGTGTTGCGGCGAAGCCGTGTTCTTCTACCCTTCACCCGTTATCGGATTGGGGCTGGTGACAGTTTCTTCATAGAGAAGGTGCGAGTAGTCGAGAATGAAGATCGCACGCAACCCGCGCTTCTCGAGGTTAGCCACAAGTTCCTCATAACCGGACCAATCATATTCGCCCTTCCTTTTCTCGATGGCACTCCAGCCAAAATCCATCCGCACAAACTTGAAGCCCGCCTTGGCAATCAGACCGAGGTCCTTTTCGTGGCCGGTGACGAAGTGGATATTCACCCCAACTCCCGCCGGCAGGACCGCTTGCGGAATCTCGGCCCCGCCACCCAGCAGCGGAAGCAGGCACATCAAACTGCTCGTTATGAATCTCAAGATAAGCGGGCCGAGTTGGCTGCAGGTGGGCTGGTTGTTGCATAGACATGCCGCTCCTGACGGAGCTTGGGTGTGTGTGTTGGAGCCGGGGGCTATAGACATGCCGCTCCTGACGGAGCTTGGCGATGTGTGTTAAAGCCGTCAGGAGCGGCCCGGACGAGTTTTTAAACCGGCGCTTGGAAACGATCAATTCAACAACCGGACACGATAGTAACGTTCAGGTTGCGCGCTGACACTGTCCGAGATAATCCAGAGCGGGCCCGTGGCAGTGACATTACCGCCCAAAGGAGTCCAGCCTTCAGCGGTGAGTGACTCCTTATACTCGACGCGATAGGTGCGGCCCGGAATGGCACTAACCTGGAACGAGACGGTGCCGTTGGCCTGTAGCGCGAATCCGCCCAGCTTTGGCGTGGGCGGCGCACCGAGGCGGTTGCTGACGCGCGGCGACCAATTGGTCATCAGAAAGATGGCGTTGGTGTTGCCATCGGGGAAAAGACCCTGGCTGACATTCTGGAATTGCGCGCCGAACACCACGGTGTGCTGTGCTGTGCCGTCGGCGGCGTAAAGCCCGATTTCCTCGCCGCCCTTGCTGAGTGAGAAACCGGCGTGGAGATCGCCATTGGTGCCGGAGCCATTCTGGCTGATGTCACCATCCGCCCACACCAGCAGGAAACCGCGGGGCGCGATCAGGGTATTTGCCGGGATCTGCCATTTGGTGGGCACCGTGAGGGTATCGGTGAGGTAAAAGCCAGAGAGGTTGACCGCGACATCATTTGGGTTATATAGCTCAATCCAGTCTTGGAACAGGCCGTCAATCGGGTCCGCGAATCCGCCGGGCGACGCATTGTCTGCCATCCACTCGTTGACGACGACGGGTCCGGGCGGGGGCAGTCCCAAGTTCGTGACGGTGATGGAGTCAGTCGCATTGGTGAGAAGGTTGCCGTAGTTATCGACCCCTCGGGCTACGAGCACATTGATGACGCCGGGCAGCGGTGCGGTAAGTGTCCAGGTGGTGAGGCTGAGCCAAGTCAGGGGGTAACTCACGCCGTTGACTTGGATTTCCTTGACCGTCAGCGGCGCGGTGCCAGCAAGCGCGACGTGGTCATTGGTGGTTCCGAAGTTGTTGCCGCCGTTGCTGGTGTAGGCAAAGCGGGTCGTGAGCGGCATGGTTCCGCGGATGTAGTTGGCGCGCTGCTGGAGGTAACTCACGGCGCCGCCCCAATTCTCGCCGACCAAGCCGGCGTAGCGCGTGGCCCACGGACCAAGATGCGCAGAGTTCACCGTCGAGGTCAGGATGTCGAGCAGGTGATTGCAGTAGCGCCGGTAGTTGTCCGGGAGCATTATGATGCGGTAGGTGTTCGGCGAACCGGTGCCTGGGAAGGAGGTGGTGATGGGTTGGTTGAAGGCCAGGTCCATGTCCCAGAGGAGCCCCAAGGCCCGTCCGTCTTCGGGGCGGAAGAAGACCTTCCAGTTGTGATTGAGGCCGGCGGTGTAAGTGTCGCCATCGCCGACGAAGGCTTTGAAAGCCAGGGTGCGCATCCATTCGTCCACGTCCATGAGTTGCCGCGTCTGAGTATCCAATGCGGCCCCGCTGAGGCTGAACGCTTTGTTGAGTGCGATCAACTGGCTGTAATCGTCAAGGTCGGCCAGGTGCTCCTGGCGGAAGATCCACCGGTAATTCTCGGGGCTGTTGCCCCAGTCCTGGAATTCCGCATTCAACACCTCATCCGGCTGGGGCAACTTCGGCGACTGCGCGCCACCGGTCGTGGTGGTGGTGGGATAGTAAATCAGTTCGAGCAGGTAGCGAGCGCCCTCATCGCCGGCCTTGAACTGACTGCCGAAGTAATCGTTATCGAACGCGGCCATGCGGAGGAGGCCGGTGCTGTCTTCGGCGGTGCGAGGGGCGAAGAGTTGCGTGATGTCACATTCCAAACCGAGCAGTCCGCCGGCATGGTTGACGGCGTGCCAGAGCAGAATCTCGTCGTGCCGGCCACCCAGGCCCGAATAGCCGCCGGAGCGGTCCAGGGTGAAGTTTTTCTGCGCGCCGCGGAAGAGTTGGTCAGGATTAAACCGGACGGTGAAGCCGAGGCGGGAGGAATTGACGCGGCCCCGCTCGCTACTCTGCAGATGCACGCCCACGTCGTAAAAGACTTCGCGCTCGTCATACACGACTGTCAGCCCGAGATGATCGTTGCTCATCACGTTCGTTGGCGCATGGAGCAAATCGGCGTCCGCAGGCGTCATCAGCAAGTTCAAGCGGTGCAACTGGGTCATCAGCGCCTTGCCCTCGTCCACCTTGAAGCACGCGCGGGAGTCGGGGCCGCGGGCTGGGAAGGTTGCGCGAGCTCCCAAGCCATCGGTGGCTGCGGCGTAGAACTGAACCAATGTGCCGGCGGAGAGGCCCGGCAGCGTGGCGGAGTAGTTGCCATAGCCGGGTAACGCAGCGGCAGCACCCGGCGACATCGGCGCGCTGTGCCACGATCCGCCGTTACTGGCCCAATAGAGGGAGACGGCACTCACTCCCTGCGGGTCGGCGACACTCACACTGACAGTTACAGGCTGGTTCGGTTGCGGCACAACGGGGCTATGCTGGAAGGCGTCGAAGGTCGGGCCGACATTTGCGGCGAAAGTCGAGTTGCGCGCGCCCGGGGTGCCGTGCAGCGTGGGCATGGCCAGCGCGGTGGTGTTGGCCACCCGGTTGAAGTAAAGACGTGTGTTGAGGCGATGGTTGCCGGCCAGCCATTTGGCGCGAAAGGAAACCGCATAGGTTCTTCCGTCGGTCACTCCACGACCGTTGACGAAGGTGGTCTCGAGATGGTTGTGCATGTGGTCGGTCGGTCCTGTGGCGACGAGATGCAGCAGATGATTTCCGGCATTGCCGGGATCTGCTTCCACACGGCTCCGACTGTGATCTCCCAGCGCGCGCCAGGCGGTCAGGCCAGTCTCGAAGGAGCCGTTTTGCAGCATCTCGACCGGTGCGCTGTCAGGCGACTCGATGACATGCAGATCATCTATCAAACATTCGCCGGCATCGAGCAGCCCCATGACAAACTCCTTCCAAAGAGTTGGGCCAAGCACGTTCTGGGCGACGGCGCGATAGGTGTAATTGCTCCAGCCGGAGCGGGCCGATTCGTCACTGGCGGCCCAGGCTTCGGCCTTCGTGTTGTCAGCCCACGGGTTGCGCAACTCCAGGCTCGCGCCTCCGCCATCGGCGTATTCGGGCCAGCGACCGCCGTCGAAGTAGTGGACCTCGTCGGCTGGATTGTTGGCGGCGTCCTTGAGCACCACGGAGTCGTCGGAATGGGATAGTTGGTTGGTGAAAGGTCCGACGACACTGACGCCCGGGTAGTGTGACTGCATATAGCCGACATCCCTGGCCACGACCAGGTAGCCACCTGCCGGAAGGGTCGTGCCGGGGGCAAAGCGGAAGTGAATGCCCTCGTCCAGCCGCCAGCCAGTGAGATCCACGGCGTTGGCGCCACGGTTGAACAACTCGACCCAGACTTCGGGCGACTCGCTAACTGGCGACGGTGGGAACTGCTGGGCATAAGCTGTAACCTGCACGCCGAACGCCATATCTGCCGCGATGGGATTAATGGTGAACTGATGCACCTCGACCGCGAGCAGGTTCGTGCCGGCGAGCAGGTTGGTGACAGACACTACGAACGGGCCGCTGTAAGCCGGGGTGGCCACTCCGGCGCTGGCGAGGTTCGTGTAGCAGATGGTTCCCGACGGCAGGTTTTGCCGATAGATTTCGACGCCGTTCAGATAGTAAACCGCGCCGTCATCCACGATGGGACTGAGCGTCAACTGGGCGCCACTCGTCTGGCCGACAAAGACAAAAGGGGTGCGGAAATACCAGGTGATGATCCGCGTGCCGCCACTATCCACCAGCGGCAACCCGGTATTCTTGGTCGCCGGCAGCACGGAGGTGGTATTATAGAACAATGCCTGCCCAGCCGGCCAGGTGCTGTCGTCGTAGCCCGGCGCGCGCCAGACGGTGCCCAAGTCCATGCCGAGGCTGTGGTATCGCCAGGCATTGGTGATAGTGACCAGGATGTTAGAGCCATAACTCGGCGACTCTGCCCTCAGCAGCGGCGCGTGGCACATGATTTCGTTGATAACCACGTCCTGGTGAAACTCGAAATAGTTAGACGCGGCCGGAGTAAGCGTGGCAGGAAACAAACAGCGGCCAGTGCCGTCCGGGCAGCGCCCGCGCGGCTCGGCGTTAACTACCACGGCGTCAATCACGCTGGCGCCGCCAGCGCGGTAAAGAAAAAGGCGGTCACCGGCAGTTGCGCTGAAACCCAGTGTGGCGGCGGCAAGTTGCAGCAACGCACCGGGGGCCAGCGTTTGGGCTGGGAAGACGAAGTTATGGTCCAGGGCGGTTCCGCGATGGGCGAGCACGCAGCCGCCAAGGTCGAGGCTATCGGCGCTGGTGTTGATTAACTCGATCCAGAAATCACGGTTTGTGCCGGCAGCGATTTCGTTGAATGCGAGCGGCATCGGCGGCGGGACGAGCAGGTTGGTAGCAGTTAGGTCCAGCGCCGCGCCAAAGAGCACGCTTGTGGTGGCGCTGGCGGCGGAGTGCAGTTCCACGGCCAGGACATTGGTGCCAGTTATCAGCGCCGTGTTGGCGAGTTCAAACGGGCCGAGATAGGTTGGGCTGGGCACGTTTGACACTGCGAACGTCGTCGCCGTCACCGGGCCGGCGGGCATATTCCAGCGCCATACTTCGGTGCCGTTGAGATAGAAGACTGCGCCATCCGCGATGACCGAGTTGAGGCGGAGCGCGGCGAACTGTGGCGGCGTTTGGAGATTGAACTTAGTGCGGAAGTAGTAGTTTGTCCGTCCTGCCGGCAGTGTGGTGTTGGAGGGAATCAGCTTCCGGGCGGTGCCGGCCAACCGGACGCGGAAGCCGGCCGGGTTGGGGGTGCTGTCATCGTTAGCCGCAAGGAAGTCCAGCGTGTTAGTGCCCGCCACAAAGCCGTTCGTGATGGAGAAGCTTTCGCTGAGTGCCACGAAACCGGAGTAACTGATGCGCTGGGAAACGCCATTGAGGAGCACATCATTCAATCGGTTATCTGCGCCAATCCGCAGGGTGAGCGCGGCCGAGGTGGGGTCAAAGCCGGCGAGCGAGAAGCTGGTGCGGTAAGTGTAGTTGCCGGCGGCGACATCGGTGAGGCCGGGGTTCACCGGGCCAATCCAGCTTGAGAGCGTGTCGTTAGCGAGCCACGCGGGATGGTTTTGGATCACCGTAGCCGCGATGGCGGGCGGCGGCGGGGTGCTGTGCGCGGATTGAGTGAGCTGGTAATGCGGGTCCGCCGAGCCGGGCGAGAGAAGCGCGCCAGAGGGGTCCAACCCGCTGCTGAACACCGTGAGCACTGGCTGGGGGTCGCCGGTTTGGACCGTCACGTTTCCGGTTTGGAACAAGGCTTGGCCTGAAGACCAGGCACTGTCATCGAAGGTGGGTTCGCGCCAACCGGCGCCGAGGTCGGCGCCGGAGGCATCGAACTTCCAGTGGTCATTGATGAGCAGCGGCGCGGTGGTGGCGAGCTCGAAGGGATTGAGTGCGAAGTTGCGGCAGCCAGGCGTGCCGCCAACCAGGGCGCTCATGGTCCAATTCCCGGCGGGGGAACTCGCCGCGTCTTGGCTGCGTTTGGCGAGCGATACGCCGGAGCCATTCGGGCCGACGGGCCAGTCGCCTTCCACTCCGTAGGTAAGACTATCCATGAGCCGGTGGTTGTTATTGTAAAGATCGAGCTTTTCGCCCTCGTTGGACAGGCGTCCGGTGAAGGGGCCAAGCACGTTCGTCAGTCCGGTCGCACTAACCAACGCGGCGGGCGACGAGGCGATGACGAGATAGCCGCCGCCAGGTATGGCCGTGCCCTCGGCAAACTCGAAGCTGATGCCGCCGCCGATGGACCAGCCCGACATATCCACATCCACGGCCATTTGGTTGTGGAGTTCCACCCATTCCATCGTCGATTCGCTGACGGAGGGGCGATACATGACTTCGTTGAAGACCACGACGCTGTCGGCGCGTGAGGACGCGGCGGCGATCAGCAACAGGGAGCACAGCGTGCGCGACACCCAGTTGCGCTGGGGCGGGGCGGACGGTGTGGCAGCGCGGCGGCGTGTCGGTGCCGGGGGTTGCGGTTCAAGACGCAGAACAAAACCGAGGGGCATGAAAAGACTGGATAAGTCCATGTGCCATGTATGGAACCACGAAAGGCTCTGATTTGCAAACCGCAGGTGTTGGAAAAAAAAGGACCGGAAGCGCACTCGCGCTCCCGGTCCTCGAAAACTCACGACTATCCGGTTACTGGGAGACGCGGTAGAACACGTGCGCGCCGCTGGCGGCCGTGGTGTAGGGGTTTGGAGCGTCAGTGAGGTCAGTCCACGGCCCGGTGACAGCCGGCGCCGATTGGAGTTTCTGGCCTGGCACCGCTGGCGACCAGGAGATGGAGACGTTGGCCCCGCTGTGGGTGATCTGCAGCGTCACCGGCGACAGGAGGCTGAGATAAACCTTCAAGTCCACTCGCAGGCCCGTTGGGCTTGCCGCTGTTCCCGCGTTAAACACTTTGAAGTCCAGTGTATTGACGCCCGCCACCAATCCGCTGGTGATCGTGAAGGGTGTCAAGCTGTTAAATCCCGCCGCCGTGATACCCGAACTGAGGCCGTTGACCAGAACGTCTGTGACGGTGTTGTCCACCGCCACGCCCCCGAGCACGGTAAGCTTGCTGAGATCGTAGCCCGTCAGGTCAAGGGTAGTCTGATAGATATAATCGCCTTCGGTGTTACCGACGCTCTGGTCGGCCATCGGCCCGATCCAGCGCGAATTCGGACCGTTCAAGAGCCAGACACCGGATGCGATCGGCCAGACATTCGAGACTGTCAAGGCGTCGGGGCCGGGGAAATTAACGTCTGGACTGGCGGCGAGGAGGTAATGCGGGTCCACCACGTTATCGGCGAGTAACAGGCCGTTTGTACCCACGCCGGTGCCGAAGATGCCTGGCAGCGGGCGATAGGCGACACTCACCGCGGCGTTGGCGCTGACCGCAGTGCCCCACTGGTTGCTGACGGCGACCCGGTAGAGGGCGGAATCATTCGTGGTAACTGCCGTCAAGGTCAGGGTGTCATCCGTCTTGCCGGGCATATCCACGCTGTTCTTGCGCCACTGGTAGGCCAGCGGCAGTGTGCCTGTGGCGGTAACTCCCAGGACCACAGTATCGCCCACGGCAACCTTGACGCCCTGCGGCGGAATGGCGATGGCGGGAGCAATCCCCGGCAGCGTGCGGGCGCTGACCTGGGTGAACTCGATCCGCACACCGGTTGCACCCGCTGCTATGTTGTTCACGACAAAATCGAGGGTGTTAAGACCTGGGAGGAAGGTCGCATTGCTCCTGGTGAGGGTGAAGGGTGCCCAAACATTGAAGCTATTGCACAAGGGCGTGGTCACGTCCGTGCCATTGACTCGCAGCGGGGTGCCCCAGTTGTCCGACAACCATTGGCCCACGATCAGCACGGTGTTGAGATCCCGGCCCGTCAGGTCAAAGGTGGTGTGGTAGGTGTAATCCCCGAGCGGGATGCCGGGGTCGCCGACGGCGGCGCGTGACCCGACCCACTTCGATGTGGCGCTGTTCAGCAGCCAAACACCCGTCGCGATGGGCCAACCTTCGTTACCCACATAAACATTCGTCGAGCCGCCATCCGGGTTGACCGCCAAAGTCCAGAACGGGTCAATAGCGCCGGCTGCGATTGGATTGCCCGACGCGTCAAGGCCGGTGCTGTGGATCGAGGGAATCGTTTCGAGCAAAGTCAGCCGGGCGACCGCACTCGTAACCGCACCGGAACTGTTGGTGACGACGAGGGTATAGCCTCCCTCGTCGGCCAGACGCACGGATGACAGGGCGAGAACCGTGCTGGTGGCGTCGGCCACCGGAGTTCCGTTGAGTCGCCACTGATAATGGAGCGGCAGGCTGCCCAATGCACGACCGGTGAAGCTGGCAGCTTTTCCCAAATACACGGTGGTTGGCGCGGGTTGGAGAGTGATGGTGGGCGGGGTGCCAACCGCCAGCGGGAGGATGGCCACGCTGTCAACCAAGGCCGTGGTGTCGTTGCCAGTCGGGTTACTCTTGATGAACGCCAGTTCCATGTCCGTGGCCGTCGCGACGAACGCTTCGCTGCTCATTTCGTAGTAACTCCCACTGCCCACCGCCGGCACCGGATGCACGGCCACGATGGTGGTGCCGCCGACTTTGACTTCCAGCGAGGGTATCGGGCCGGTGCGCGAGTTTTCGTAGTAGTGGACGTAGTATTGCACCCCCACCGTCAGCCCACTCACCGTCTGACTCAGCGCGCCGTCGGCTTGCATGAAGGCGACCTGGATGCCATTCGGGATCACGCCGTTGTCGGCGAAGGGGCTGCCGTTGGCGGGATTGATGCCGTGACCGGACATCGACGCCCAGCCGGTGATGGGGCCGTTGCCGCTAACGTAGCCGGGATACACTGTGAATGTGTCCGCCTCGAAGCTTGGGTTGGTCATGGGCAGGCCCACCGTGAGCCGCGCGACAACGCTGGTCAACATGCCCACCATATTTGACGCCACCACGGTGTAGCTGCCGGCATTTGCCGCAGTCACCGGCGGCAACGCGAGCGTGGCGTTGGTGGCGTCGGCAATAGTCGTGCCGTTGAAGCGCCATTGGTACGTCGGCGCCGGAACTCCGGCCGCAACCGCACTAAACTCGACCGCCAAGTCCGGCGATACAGTTATATTCCGAGGTTGGGTGGTGAAAGTCGGAGCGACGAACCGCGAGACGGCTTCCCGGTTGGCGAAGCCATAGGTGTGAAAACTCACATTCGCCGGGACAAGCGGGGCGTAGCGCATCGTCGCGGTCCCGCTCGCATCGGCCGTGTAGCGGTAGGAGATGTGGATGCCGTTATTGTTGTAGAACGCGTCCTGGTTCAGAGTGAGATAGTCGTTGTCCATGCTGAAGGTGGCCCAGCGGGTGGTGACGGATGGATCATCAAAAGCCACTGAGTAAACGGTCATGACATATTCCATCCCCGGCGTCAGCCCTTCCAGGGCGATGGTTTGATAAGAATCGGCCGGCACATTCCCGCCCGGCCCGCCATAGATAAAGGCGTTGGCCAGCACCGCGCTTCCATCGCCGCCACCCGTGAGGTTATTGACATCGTTGAGAAAGACATTCACCAGGTAGGCGGTTGAGAACTTACCTGCCACCGCCGGATTCCCGCCCGCGACACTGGTGAAGGTTACGCGATTGATCGTGGTGTTGGCGCTGCCACCGAATCGGTACGCATGGGAGTAAAGGTAAGCGGAGTCCACCCCGGAATCGCCATCAGAGGTCCAGGAGGAGACGGTCCATCGCCCCGAGCTGGGGGCAATCTTGAGATCGTCCACCAGGACCGTCTGGTCGCCGGTGGCGTCGTTCACCAAGGCCAGCGTTTGTGACGGGTTGGTGGCCGTAAACTCGAATGCGAGATACCAATACGACTTGGTTCCAGTCACCGCAGCCGTGGACAAGCCGTCCACGCCGGGCAGCAGCGCGCCCACCCCGTCAATATAGACTTTAAGATTCGGGGTATTGCCGTTGCGGGCGTTCATCCGCAGGGTGACTTTGTAGGTCGTCCCCACGGTCAGTCCGGTGATGGTGGTGCTCAGCGTGCTCGGCGTCCCCGGGTCATCGGGGTTGTTTTGAATGAAGGCGACGTTGTTGCCGTTGGGGATGGTTCCGTTGTCGGCAAACGGGCTGCCCGAGGCCGGATTGAGACCGACCCGGTTGGTCGGCGTGCCGGTCCAGCCGGTGATGGCGGTGTTGGAGCTAATGTACCCCGGATTAACTGTGAAGGAGTTGGCTTCAAAACTAGGGTTGGGGATGGTCTGGCCGCGAACGGCCTGGCAGAGGAGCAAGGCTGCCGCGCTCCCACACGCGACGAGTCGGATGAGGTTCCAACTGATTGAGGCTACACGTTCATAAGGGAGAATTGGTTTTTGATATTGGATTTTGATTTTAGTCATAGCAACCCCAATTTGCCAGACCGGGCCAAAGTCGTCAACAATTGATAAGAATGTTTCTTTGTGCGCACCCGCTGTATGACCCTGCGCGGGCGATTATCTACAGTGAACACTGACCATTCGGCGGGCCGCGGTGTTGAATTGCGAATTGGCAAAGCCTGCCGTTGTCATATCGAAAGCGGCACGCCATTAAGCAGATTCGACAATTGTTGCCGCACCGCGAAGCCGCCTGCGTTTTCAGCGAAACACCGCCCTTCCAGGTCGAGTATCCCCACTCGCCGCTGAGAATCGGAGCAGAGTCAGTCGTGGTTCAACAGGCCGAGCTTTTGGATGGCGCCGAGAGATTTCTCCGGAGATTCGTGCAAAATGACCTGCCAGCCGCGGGCGGCGCCCGCAGCGATATTTTCGGGGCGGTCGTCCAGATACAGAATCTCCGAATTACGCCGGCCCGACTGCCGTTCAACGACCTCGTAAAGTTCGGCATCAGGTTTCATCACCCCATGCTCATACGAGAGGATGTAGCCGTCAAAATTGCTGTAGAACGGGAAGTTTTGGCGGATATGGCAGATGGCGAGGTCGTTGGTGTTTGAAAAGATGTAGGTTGGGATTCCCTGTTGGCGGAGAGCCGCCTGGAGTTCGATCATCCGTTCAATCGGGACGAAGATGTCTGCGAAGAAGCTGCTGAACTCGGCGATGCTGCCGCGAAAACCGGTCGCCGCGCTGATCTCGTTGTAGAATTGTTCGGTCGTCAACTGACCCCGTTCGAGGCGAAAGAGGAGGGGAGACTGGGCGAGGAAGTTGTTCAGTTGCTCGGGCGGCATGTTGGCATGGGCGGCGATCCGGCGGGCGGCGATGGAATAGTCGAAATCGAGCAAGACTTTGCCGAGATCAAAAACAACGGTCTTTACCATAATCCAATTTGGTTTTTAGAACAATTCTGTGCGTCCTTCGAGCGCGCGGCTCAGCGTGAGATCATCGGCGAACTCCAGGCCGCTGCCGGCCGGGAGGCCATGAGCGATGCGAGTGATTTTCAACCCCTGACGCGCCAGCCGTTTGGCGAGATAGGAGCTGGTCGCGTCGCCTTCCACGTCCGTGCCGAGGGCGAGAACGACTTCTTTGATGGGCTCGCGAACGAGCCGCTGCTCCAAATCGCTGATGCGCAGGTCTTCCGGCTCCACTCCATTGAGCGGCGAGATTTTACCACCCAGGACATGGTATTTGCCGCGAAAGGTGGCGGATTTCTCGAGGGTGATGATGTCCACCGGCCGCTCGACGACGCACACCAGCGCGGCATCCCGGCGCGGGTCGGCGCAAGTGTCGCAGATGGGTTTTTCGGTCAGGGCGCCACAGACCTCGCAGAACCGGACGCGGTCCCGCGCGTCGAGGAGACTCTCGGCCAGTTGCCTGACAACGCCCGGTTCGGTCTGCACCAGGTGCAAGGCGATCCGTTCCGCAGAGCGCGGACCGATGCCGGGCAGTTTGCCGAGCGCGACGATGAGGGAAGTGATGGGCTGGGGAAGGGCGGGCATGGGGGAACGTGCGGCGTGAAACGAGGAATGGGGGCTGGGTGAGGCGGCCTTTGCCGGCCTGCACTCTCAGCCCGCGACCGATCTCACGTCAGTCCAGGCAGGCTGAAGCCGGCGGTGACCTTGCTCATCTCGGCGTTGGAGATTTGCTTGGCTTGGCCAAGAGCCTGGTTGGCCGCCGTCAGAATCATATCTTCCACGATCTGGGCGTCGGCCTGGTTCAGCGCCTGCGGATCGATTTTGATCGAGGCGATGGTGCCATCGCACTTCACCACGACCTTTACGGCGCCCCCGCCGCTAGTGGCCTCGATGGTGCGTTTGGCGAGGTCGTTTTGGATTTGTTCCACCTGCTGCTGCATGCGCGCAGCTTGTTTCATGAGTTTGCCGATGCTGGACATGGTACAAAAAGCTAAGAGAGTTAAATGGTTGTTACCGTTGAATGGGTGAAGTGGTTAAAGCGCCGGGCGAGTTGGGAGTTACGCGCGGACCTCGACGATCTGGCCTTTGAAGATTTCCAGGGCTTTTTGAATCAAGGGATCGTTCTTAAAGTCGTCTTTGCTGAACGGCACGACGGCTGGCTTTTCTTTCACTGACTTGTGCGCGGTGGCGGAGGGTTTTGACTCGGCAGCGTGCGGCCCAGCTTTGGCGGCTGGGGCAGGCGGAGGATGGGATTCTCCGGGGGTGGCGGCGCGGCTGGCTGGGGCATTGGACTTGACGAACTTGAACTGCACATTCGCATGCCCGAGTTCAAGCAGCTTTGTCTGCAGCATGGCGTGGTTGCGGGCATTGTCCACCAGCCCGATATGATCTTCAAATTCGGGGTCGAAGCCGATGATCAACACGTTGTTGTGAAACGATACCGGGTGGGCTTCGAGCAAGTAGCTGCGGGTAAACTGGCTAACCCGACCGACGGCCTCGATGATATTCGCCCATAGGTCCGTCAAGTTTCCTGCGGGTGCCGGGGATGCGGCGGCTCGAGGTTGCTCGACAACCGGAGCAGGACCGACGGTGGGAGCGGCTCGCTCTCCGGGCACAGTCCCGCCAGGCAGTGCGGTGCTTCGGGACGTGGGCGCTTTCGGTTCGGAAGATGATGTGGCTGGAGTTGAACGGGCCGGTGGGGCCGGGCGCACGACCAGCGGTGTCTCGAAAGCAGGGGCTTCGCCCCCCAAGCCAGTGCGCAAATCCTGAAGCCGCTTGAGTACCGAATCGATGCTTAAGGCGCTGCGGGCTTCGACGGCTTTGAGCAAGGTGACCTCGATCAAAATCTTCTTTGAAGCGGCATCGCGCAATCGCATCTCTGCATCGGTCAAAACCTCGAGGATGCGCACGAGCCCGTCGGTTCCGGCCATTTTGGATTGGTCGGCGAGCACGGCGGCTTCGGTTTCAGAAACTTCCAGCATTTTCAGGTCGCCTCGCGACACTTGGAAGATGAGGAGGTTGCGGAAATGGTTCAGCAAGTCGGTCAGCAGCCGGCCGAGATCCTTGCCGTTGTTGGCGAGATCGTTTAACTGACGGAGCGTGGGCTCGATTTCGCCAGCGAGCACCGAGCGCGAGAGATCCATCAACTGGCCATGCGCGGTGAGACCGAACATGGAGAGAACATCCGGCTCTTCGATTTTATCCCCGCAGAAGCTGATGAGCTGATCGAGGGTCGATTCAGCATCGCGCATGGCGCCCTCGGCTCCGCGCGCGATGGCGTAGAGGGCGGCGGGAGTGATCTTCACCTTCTCGAGACCTGCGATGTCGGCGAGGTGTTTGGAGATGAGCGCGGCCGGGATGCGCCGCAAGTCGAACCGTTGGCACCGGGAAAGGATTGTAGGAAGGACTTTCTCGGGGTCCGTGGTGGCTAACATGAACTTAACATGTTCGGGAGGCTCTTCGAGGGTCTTGAGGAGCGCGTTAAACGCCGCCGTCGAGAGCATGTGAACTTCGTCGATGATGTAGATCTTGTAACGGGAGCTGGCCGGGGCGTATTTGCAGGTCTCGCGCAGCTCGCGGACCTGCTCGACGCCGTTGTTGCTGGCGCCGTCGATCTCGATCACGTCCAGCGCCCGGCCTTCGGCGATTTCCATGCAGCGCGGGTCGGCCTGGTCCAAATCGACCTTTGGTCCGCCGGTGCAATTGAGGCATTTGGAAAAAATGCGGGCGATGGTGGTCTTGCCGGTGCCGCGCGGGCCACAGAAAAGATAGGCATGGGCGATCCGTTTCTGCTCGATGGCATGGGAGAGCGTCTGGGTGACGTGATCCTGTCCCACGACATCCTGGAAGCGCTGCGGACGGTACTTGCGTGCAATAACCTGGTAACTCATTTCAGTGCGGAACCCGGAGTGCGGAGTGCGGAATGAAGGACCGGCAATATCACGCTTTCATTCCGCGTTCCGCGTTCCGCGTTCAAAATTCAAGTGCCAGGGTGACCACGGCAGATGCAGAGCAAACTACCGTTGCTGCCTTCCGGCCCTGGCGGGGTTCGTAAGTCCACAGTCCATGGGCCCTGACGAGATTGAAGATGCCAGATGGATGCGGGAGCTTCAAGAGAAAAGTGAGGCAGCGATGAACCCAGCAGGGCGGATTCAAGAAATCGTAGCCGCCGACGGGAGTCGGCGCACTTTTCCTCGATTATCGGAGTGTTAGCGCCGACTGCCGTCGGCGGCTACGATTTCTTGAAACCACCCTGTGAACCGTTCATGTGCGCATCTTGGATTTTTCCAAAACCACCACCTTGGGTAATTGGAGCGCGGACATTCTTGTCCAATGCCGCTAGGATTTGACCATCCTCATCCCGGAGGGATGGCCGACAATAGCCCAACGTTTGAACACGTTGGGTGCGCGGGTTTAGATGTGCATAAGTCCCTACAGGGACGGCTGAACCCCTGCGAGATCGGTCAGTCGTCCTTTCAGGACTTGGCATGGTCTCCTTTAGCAACCTCGTAAGCATCAAACCGCCATCCTTACGCCCTAACCACGCCAGGATGCCAAGAAACAACCTCCATGAGCGATTGGAGGGCATCCACGTTGGAGCATCGAATAAAAAAAGAGACCCAAGCGGAATAGCTCAAGGGTCTCTTTGGGGTTTGAGTCAACGTCATGAAATATAGGACCGCTGACTCGAAGTTGTTAAAATATATTTTGCGTCAATGAAAAGTTCATTTCAGTTCCAACATTAGAATTATCGTTCTCATCCATAAATTTTGGTCGAGTATTATCTACCAAACAATATGCTGAAAGTAGATTATCCAAGGAAGGTTTGCTCGATAAAATGTTGTCGTGTTCAATCTGAGTTAAATCGACCAAAGGATTACTCTTATTTATCGTAGCAATTACATTTCTACTACCTCCCGCTGATTCATCCGAATTACTGTGTTTTTGTAATCTCAAACACTTTTTAGCAGATATACTTTTGCTATCTTTATTGTCATATATGAATGTCGTGTTGCCGTCTCGCAAGAGGTAATATTTCTGAGATACTACATATTGAGGATTTGCTTTTGACACTTTATCTCTCGATTGGTATTGAGTATATGACACTCCAAGGATCTTAGGATTATCTCTTTGCTTATCAAACAAAACATATTCGGCATAACTCAAAAAGGGTTTTCGATTATTCTCAATGCGAGATTTGTTTTCTCTACCAATCATTTTTTGGATAGTTCTATCTTCACAACCTGTTGGCAAGACCAATTTATGATTGTAAATAGACCATTGGTCACCGCTCTTTGTTTTCTGCTCTCTGTAATTGGTTTGAGATTGAATTGCTTCCTCATCTAACTCAATTCTCGATGGTGGTCGAGGCGGTTGAACCTCTCTGGATTTTTCAATCTCCTTTGCTTTTTCAATAACCTTTCGAGTAAATGGGTCTTTGATAATTCCAGTTGGTAGTTTGGGGGATGGTGGATTACTCATAGGTATTGGACTTCCATCAAAATCTTTTGCTACTTTATTCGTAGTTTGCTGAGGTTGAATGTTATTCTTAACCATTTCAGCTTTTACGGTGTTAATGCTTGTAGAGTCTATTACTCGATAACCTTGTTTTTTGAAGGTTGAAACGAACTTTTTAATGTAATTTCTGTTAATCATATTTTATGTAGCGATTGTTCCGCTATCCTTTTCTTTTAGGTCTATTATTTCTTTGTAGTGGTAGTAAGACCAGTTAACTATCACTACTAATAACTATCATACTAACATATTAAACATATATATCTTACCTATTGATTTCTGTCTGTCAGAATTCTGACGAACAGATTTCTATCATAGATATAGCAGTAATCTTTTCAGTAGATTTACCTCACGGAATACTCTTTCTGGTTCATATTCAAGAGAGGATTTACATTTATCAGTAAGAACGTATCTATCCTTACCAACTTTGATTATCCATTTCATCAATAATAGAAACGCAATTGCTCCACGCTTGTATTGACGAGAATGCATACTACATATCATCTCGTCGAATTGATTTGGGGTTGTTGAAAAACTACCATCTCTATTTATCATTTGGTCGATTGTTTTTTTCATAGTGTTTTGTTCCATCCTTCATTTGTTTGGTGAATGTCTCATCGGATAGTTCGTTATTGTGTTGTTCATATTCTGATATGAATGAGAATATGAAGTTATGCAACATTTTCGTTTGCTTTTCTGAGAGTTGTTCCGTCGAGTCCGACGTTTCTATTGTCTTGTTCATAGTGTTATCTTTCATATTTCTATTTTCCTTTTTTACTTTGTTTATCGACATAATTCTGGTTGAGGTAAATCCCCCAATCCTTGTTTAACTCTTTGCAGAAGGAGGTAACATCTGAACCGCAACTGATATGTCGGCATCTTCCGCTGATATAGATGAATCCATTATCCTTGCGAGTGTAGAATACGGTGCAATCGTCTGTTCGTTCGTGTTCACTATGGCAACCTGCCCCAGGGCATGGAATAATCCATCCTTTTCTTCTATTGCTCCATTGACTACGAAGATTGCGTCCGTCGAGATAATTGTCTAACAAACCCTCGACTTGAGGATAATCATATTCTGTAATATATCTTATGGGAGATACAACTTTCGCCTTTGGTCTTGCTGTAAATGTTTCTAATATCATCTTAAAACTCCTCCTCTTTTTTAATCGCGGGGACATCATAGCCATAAGTTCCTACACCAGGTTTTCTATGGAATACAAATCCTCTTTTTTCGCAAGTCTCGAAGAACAAATCCTCTCTCATAGGATTGAGTTTAGTATCGACTTCCTCTTTGAATGTCTTATACAAATCCTTCTTACTTATCCACGTATCAGCATGAGCGACTAAATATTCATCGATGAAGTTAGTCGTTGGAGTTGTCGAATTGCATACCTCTCTTACATATTGCTTGTAGAGTGTATATGTAGAAGGGTCGCTAAATGGTTCTAATCCATCCTCATTCACTGATTGCCAGAGGTTGATATAATCAAATGACTCTATATCATCTATGATGCCGCGAATAAATACCTCTGTATTATCTATAGGAGGTTCGTAAAAGTTAAGCTGAACCCATTTGCGATTATCATCCGTAGATATAAGAATGTTTTTCACAGAGGTATTGGTTGCTCCGATCAAGGTCGAGCAATTAAACGCTCTCTTTGTTGTATTGGTGTATAATGGTCGATAGGATATAGTTGGGGCATCCAATGTTTTCAACTTACCAATATCCGCCTTATTCAACCCGCTCATCTCATCGAGATGAATTAGATAATTATCGTGAAGCATCGCGGTATGACTTTCGCTATTAACCAATTTATCCCCTGCCTGGATGAATGCATATTTATGCTCTGGAATAGGTTTGGCAAATGCTCGAATAAATCTGCTCTTGCCAGTTCCTGCTCGACCATAAAATATGGGGAATATGGGGGATGCTACTGCTTTGCCTATCATCTTACTTTTGATGCTGTATAGCAGTTGTCGAAGAATGGCGGGATAAATGGGGTTGTAGTTATTGCCACTAATCAAACGCATCATACTCTCGGAAGTATCTATTGCAGCAGGGTTGAACTTTATATTGTCCCAACATTCATCTGCATATTTGTCTTGTATTTGCCCCTGCAACAACTCCAATTGGGATATTATCTTTTGCTGACTTGGCAACGTAGGACTTTGTATTGATTCTAGGTAGTTTGTAATCTTGGTTGCAATTATAGTGTATAGATCACTGTGTGGAAGTGTGTTGCCAGTTAATATCCATCCTCTTCGACTATCATAAGAGTATTGATAATGTTGTAGTGCCGACTGAACAGCTTGCAAGGTTGTTGGTTTTTGATTATTCATAAATGCTATACCTTGTTTTGATTTTTCATAGATTGCCAAACATCCCAATGCTCCGCTTTATGCTTCACAATTATTCTCGATAGTTCGGAAGCAAGGTCGGATGGTAATAATCGATTGAAAGTACTCCAACCTGCCTTTAGTCGTTTCGCCCTATATTCTTCGTAGTATTTCTGTTTCTCCGCCTGTGTCTGTTTCATATTGTCCTTTTGTTAGTGAATGGCGTCATTGCCACTCATATATAACTAGTGGGTAATCCAAGAATAATTCACAAATAATCAAACTATTTTTGCAAAATAAAAACCCATTATTTCTAATGGGCTGAAAAAACCAACTATACATAAATATAACATATATGACTAAAACCGCAACTTATTATATTATGAAGGATATAATGATGATTATTATACAGAACAAACAAATCTCTTTTATTTAGGATACTATTGGCGCGAAGTGTCACTTCACACGTTGTATCAGTCATAAGTCCTTATATACTAGCGACATACAGCAAAGCGTGAAGCCTGTGAAGCCGTGAAGGGCATAAACTCTTATATGCGGACTATTACTCTCTCGCTGTCTATCCTGATACTTTACGCTTTTACACTTCACGCATTTCACGCCACCGCTCCACTACTACTAACTTACCCCATATTATTCAATAAAATAGATGAATTGGGGTAAGTTATGCCTGTGAAGCAACCGTGAAATACGTGTGAAGTGTGTGAAGTGGATGCCTTGCTTATTCGCATATATCAAAGAACAAAGAATAAACTGATTTGTTTTCTTTTCAAGGTCTCCATTACTTCATAGTGAGATGCTTCACGCTTCACGCATTAGGTTAGTCGTATTCGAATATATTGGAGAATAGAGAGTTAAAAAAAGGGTTTGTTCGTTGCCGACGAAGTCGGTTGAAGGTTGTAATCATAATGAATTATGTCTTTAGTCATAAACTGATTTGTTTTCTTTTTAGAACATTCTGCATAATTCTGCTAAATGTTAGGTCGATACAACTTCGACAAAGTTGTCGAACTTGATTTGATACTTCTTATTAATATTCTCTTTCGACTTAGCAGATGATGAGTTCGATGCTTTCGTATGATTGCCTATTATTTTATCACTCCACCATCAGATAGTGGTAGGCAAATATTGCCTATGGTTCTTCAGTGTAGTGCAGAATTCTGCACCACATTGGATTTTGCCTTTTAACGCATTGGAACTATGGATGCTGTCTTTGATGGTCTTGTCAATCCTGATGCAATCCTGATGCCATTGCGCTAATCCAATGGGCATTGTAGGGGATACAGGCATACGCGCTATAATGTTTAAGTGGATTTGTTTTAAGAGAGAACGAAGGGTCGAGTCTCGACCGGCACTGTTGAAAGCTAAATAAAATCCAATCACCCACGTATGTAAGCATCCACGTATGTAAGCATCCACGTATGTAAGCATCCACGTATGTAAGCATCCACGTA
>JBAXTC010000460.1:0-6423 GCA_037130375.1 Verrucomicrobiota bacterium
TTCCTTTATCGCACGCTCAAGCACACGTACAAGCCCCAGGTTCGGGCTGCGGTCAGTGGCCAGGAGCGGCATGGAGTGGGATGGAGATTTTGGCCCCCACAGCCCGAGCGGACGCGAACACATGCCGCTGCCTACGGAGCTTAACGGGCCGGATGGCATGCGTGGCTATAAACATGGCGTCTCATTATGGAGTGCGCCGGCAGAGCGTAGCGGCGACGGCGCTTTGGCTTGCGGCGTAGCGGATTGGGTATCATATCTGATTTCGTGAGGCTCCTTGCTCAGAGGGGCGCTCCGCGCCGGGGGAAAGCGCTGTCGCCGCTGCGCTCTGCCGCCGCACTCCATAGTCCCCTCACCTGCCGATGCATTCCATAGGTCGGAAACAAATGTATTTTGCTATTGCGTGTTTATTTGTGGTACTCTATATTTATACTAGATTTGAATGGAGCAATCGGTGAAGTGCTATAAATGCTGACTTATGGAAGAGACAGAAAACACAGGAACCAGCAGGGAGAAAGAGTTTTACTCGCTGGAAGAAGTCGCGGACCTGCTCGGGGTGAGTTACCAGCTCATTTATAAGCTGGTGCGGTCCGGCGAGTTGGCGGCAGCCCGGCTCGGGAAGGTGTACCGGGTGAGCCGCAGGGACTTGGACCATTACCTCGAGCAAAGTAAGAGCCACGCGGGAGGCGGGACGTGCGTGGTCTGCGCCAAAGTTTACACCAGCCGGCTATCGCTCAAGGAGTCCTGCCCCGAGTGCGGCGAGCCGATCTGCGTGGATTGCTGGATGCGGAAGAAAGTTCGGGGTTGCCGGGCCCATCCCCACAGTGATAAGAATAAGGACGAGGCTGTGACGGCAAGCTCGAGCGGCAGCTAACAACCAAAGGAAACCGATATGGGACTGTTTTCAGACAAATGCGAGGCTCTGGTGGATGTGCCAACCAGACGCGTGCTGCAAGGGGATGCGCTGGCATACGCGAGGCAGAATCCTGACGCGGCCCGCTGCGGGAACCGGGTGCCCAAAGCCGCTCGATTCTGCAATAAGTGCGGCTCTTCCGCGCCCGGCGGCTGGTGGAAATGTCAGCGTTGCGGCAAGTGGGTCGGAGCCGAGGCCAATTTTTGCTGGAATTGCAAGACGGCACTGCACCCGGAATCGCGGGATGCCATTTCCGACGGGGTGTGGCAGCGGCAACCGGGGACTTTTGCGCGGCGCATCGAGGTGGCGGAGCTGCGCCGTCTGATCGAGAAGGGGTTGCAGATTGAAATCGGGACCGTGGCGCTGCTGCTCGAGGCGGGCCAGATCAAGGCCGTACTCGATCCGGGCCGGCACACCCTCGAGACCCTCGGTCGCAAGCTGGCCGGCCTTTTCACCACACCCACCCCGCAGACGGTAATCCTGGCCGATGCGGGCGACATCGTCCTGCCGCTGCGGTTCAGCAGCCTGCGAACCAAGGAAGAGCTGCTGGTCGAATGTTACACCGAGGTCTGCCTCCGGTTCGTCCCGGCGCGGGGCGAGGCGTTCCTGGCGAATGTCCTGAAAAGTCAGGACCAGCTTAGCTACGAGGGGCTGGCCGACTGGATGCGGCAGGAAATCCGGGGCGCGGTCGTGGATTTGGTGCAATCGGCCGGCATTGAAGACCTGTTCAAAGACCCGCAGCGCCGGTTGCGGATCGAGGATTCGTTGCGCCAGGCGCTGGCGGTCGCGCTCGAGCGGGCCGGGGTCGAGATTGTCCGGGTCGCGTCGGTCGAGTTCACGGGGGCCGATTACGAGGAGCTGCGGGCCAAGGCCGGCCAGGTGGAGGTCAAGCGTCGCGAGATCGAGTTTCAGCAGCGGCTGCGGGAGTTGACTTCGGGCGAGGAGATGGACCGGCTCAAGACGGAGACTGATCTCGAGGAATACGTGCGGCAGCTCGGCCAGGAGAAATCCATTTCAACCGAGCTGCAAGAGCACGAGCTGGGACGCCTCAAACAGGTGCATCGGCACGAGCTGGGGAAGACCGAGGCCGCCTACCAGATGGCGGCGGAGATGGAACAGGCGGCTCATGAAATCCAGGTCAAACTTAACTGGGACGACTATACGCGGGACAAGCTGCTGAAGGACGCCGACGTGCAAACGAAGATCAAGCAGGTGCAAACAACCGAGGAAGTGCGCGAGACCTACGAATGGCTGAAGGTGCGCGCCGAGAAACAGCGCATTGAGCGCGAGCACCAGAAAGCCCAGGCCGAGCTGTTCGCCGGTTACGACATCAAGACCCTGATCGCGCTGCTGCCGGACAATGTCCAGCGCCAGCAATTGCTCGATCTGCACCGGCAAACGACGATGGCGGGTCAAAGCCCGGAACAGGTTCTGGCGATGGCTGCCGCCAACTCACCCGCCGCCGCCGCCGCGCTGGCGAAGATGCGCGAGATCAAGCGCGAGGACATGGAACGCGAGTTCAAGGACCGCAAGCAGGTTTCCGACGAGTCGGTGGCGCGGTTGGAACGGATATTGGCCGAGGCACTCAAGGCCATGTCCGAGTATTCACGACCCAGCGCGGGGCATTTCTGGCCGGACCGGCCAGGAGGCCAGGGCAAGGGCGACTGAGCCGAATGGACCAGGCATGGCCTCGATGCTCGCCAAATGCCCCAATCCGGCCTGCGCCTGCCCGGTGCAGCCGGGCGATGACTTCTGCCCGAACTGCGGCCACCCGCTGGACGCCGCAGTGGAGGTGCCTTCCGGGTGTCTCGCCCTGGAAACCGATCTGACGCCACTGACATCCAAACCAACCAACGCTTTGGATGTCAGCAACGACGCTGCCAGCCCCCGCCTCGATCACGCCGAGCATGCCCATCCCCCGACCCAAACAGCCGTCGAGGCCCAGCAGCACAACGACTGCGCCGAGCTCGAAGTTCGTTACAACAACAGTTGCGTGTTCGTGCTGAACATGCAGTCCACGTTCGACTTCGAGATTCGGCCCCTGGCGGAGGGAATTCGCGACCTGTTTGTCGAGGTGCGGCACTCCGGGCAGACCATCGCCCGCCAGACGCCGATGGTGCTGCCGAAGCGGGGTGTGCCGATTCATTTCGGGCTCAATTACATGCCCCGGAACACGAGCCCCGGGAAAGTCTCGTTCGAGATTCTGGTCGGCTGCCGCAAAGGAATCGAGCAGCGGCTCTATGCCGCCTACCGAACGCACACAATTTACAGCGGCAAAGAAGACCCGCGCCGCGTCTGCGATCACTTGGTGGTGGAAGTGAAGAACAACATCCAGCAAGGTCACGCCGGCGACCTGCAGGTGGACCAGAGTTTCCACGGCCTGCGCGAGGCATTACATGAGGGCAGCTCGATCGAGCTCGATAAGGAGTTTCTTGGCCTGATCAATGGCCGACCCTTTTGGACGGCGCTGCCGCTGGCCGAGTGTGCCCCGAACGCCGTCCCGGCGCCGGCGCGGCGCGCCAGCGTCGTGCTCCAGGAAACCGGCGGCGCCACCATCCATCTGTTGACCCAAAGCCCGCTGCGGATAGGCCGCGCGCGCGATTGTGAAATCGTGGCGCGGGTTTACGGTCCGGCGGGCGACGAACTCAAGCCGGAGAGCATGCGCCTAAGCCGCTATCACGCCGTGCTCGAGTGGAAGGAGAACTGCTGCCGGCTGCTGGACCGCGGCTATTATCCTGACCAGGCCCAGTGGCGGCCCAGTTCCACCGGCCTCTGGGTGGACGGCAAACGCATCCCGTCGGGCGGCGAGTTTAGCCTTGCTCCAGACCACGAAT
The DNA here is from genome assembly GCA_037130375.1 of Verrucomicrobiota bacterium. Taxonomy (GTDB): domain Bacteria; phylum Verrucomicrobiota; class Verrucomicrobiia; order Limisphaerales; family UBA8199; genus JAPLUA01. The sequence goes on from JBAXTC010000460.1 coordinate 3,745, forward strand.
ACCACATCGCGCTCTCCGAGCCTGCCGGTGCTGACAAGCCCCAGTTTGACCTGGCTGTGCGGCTCTGGACCGTCCGGGACATCCCCGTCCTCCGGTCGGGCTGCGCCAAAGCCGGTCTCGATCCGCAGACACCCGCCTGCGTCGTGCTCCGCCGCCTGCATGGGCCGCCCATTAGCTTCCTGCTCTTGCGCCACGCCGCCAGCCTGGGCTGGGTTGATCCGCAGTGGAATGGCGCTTGTGTTTGCCTCCGGCATAACGCGCTTGGCTTCAATGACGGACATACGTGCGATTGGCTCGTTCCCGGACGGCGACTGAGATCGGGCGAGGGGCAGTTTGAGGCTGTTGATGGGCTTCGGAAAGCTGACGGATGAAATCTGAAAGCCGACGGATGAAATCCGAAAGCCGAAAACCGAAAACCGAAAGAAAACCGAAAACCGAAATCTGAAATCCGATCGCCGATCTCTGAACTCTGAACTCTGAACTCCGATCTCCGATCTCCGACCTCTGAACTCTGAACTCCGATCTCCGATCTCCGACCTCTGAACTCTGACCTCTGAACTCCGAAATCCAAGACAGATCAATATGACTAAGACTATGCGTAACAAACTGAAAAGACTGACGGTTGTCGGGGCGATGGCGGTGGGCGCCGGCTGCCTTTTGGGGACCGGTTGCACCAACACCGGTCGGAATTCCTCCACAATCGTAACGCCTGTGACCCCGCCACCAATTTCCGGCCGGCCCATCCCCGACAGCATGGCGGCCGAGGCTTCGGCCGAGGCGGTGCGCCACTTTAATATCCAGGTCACCGCCTCCGGCGGCGGCCCGGCCGAGGCGATACGACAGGTCGTCGAGGGTCGCCTGGCCGATAACGGCTACAAGCTCAACGCCGATGTGCCGGACATCAAAATCCGGCTCGGCGTCCGGTCCACCGAGTTCGACCGCGCCGGCAACTATATCCGTTACGAGGGCACCGTCGAGGCGGGCGTCAACCGCGTTTGGGACGACAAACGACTCGGCTTCGAGAGCATCTCCGCCCGCGGCAAACGGGGATTGGGCGCGGACGAAGCCACGCGCAACTTAACCGCCGACCTGGCCGAGCGGACTGCGGCCTTCCTGATGAAGTCGGCGCGGCCCGAGCAATCCGGGTTGGCGGCCATGGACGTGACCGTCCGGCGACCGTGGCTCTCCACGCGCGATCCGGAGTATGCCCAGCGACTCATTCAAGCGGTCAAAGCCCAGCGCGGTGTGGTTTACTGTGCGATGGTGGCGCACGACTACGAAACCAAGGTGCTCACCTTCCGTATCGTGTATCTGGCGGAAGCGATGCCCGAGGGCGTTCTGAACCGGCTGGCGAGCATGAAAGACCTGGCCATCAAACCCGCCAACTAACCCACCACTCCGGAACGATTATGAAACGATTACTCCATCTTTTCGCCCTCACCGCAGCCCTGGCGGCGGCAACCAGCACAGCTTTGGCCGGTTTTCCCGAGGAAGTCCGCCAGACGCTGCGGCTCTGCACGGCGGACATCCAAAGCGCCCTGGCCAGGAGCGGCCTGCCCAAGGACGCCACCATCGCCTTGCTGCCCATCAAACGGGATTCCGAGGACTACGCGCTCGGCGTGCTGAAAAACGCCGCCACCGGCGCCGGCTTCACCTGCGTCGAGGGCAAGGAAGACCCGTTTGTGCAGGAGGTTTTCAAGGAAATCGAATGGGACGAGCGCAAGGACGACATCCTTGACCCGGCCACGCTCGCGAAGTTCGGCAAGCTCAAAGCCGCCAAGCTCCTCATGTACGGCGTCGTGCGCGAAGCGACCGGCGGCAACGGGCGCGGCTACGTCGAGATCGAAGCCCACATCAGTTCCATCGAGACCAAGCAACATCTCTGGGGTCAGGTCTTCGCCCGGCGTTTCTATACCGCGCCCGAGGTGACGGGCCTCGTGGACCTGGACCCGGGCGTGCGCCAGTTGATCCGGGAATCCTTCGAGCGCGGGACCACGGCCCTCAAAGCCAACGCCAAACTCAAAGACACCCGCACCATTGCAATCGTCCCGCTGGCCGGCGACATGGACCGCTTCATCACCGGCCTGGCCGAGAGCATGGTGTCCAAGACCCAGTTCATGCCCAAACAACTGGACACCGCCACGCTGGGCGAGGCGCGCGCGTTGCTGCGTGACAATCCCCAGGCGGCCGACGCCATCCTCTATGGCGCGGTGCGCGACCTGTCGCGTAAGCTCGTCAACCGCTACCCGGACCGTATCGAATACGAAACGAGCTCCGCCGTGCAACTCACCATTCAAGATGCCAAAACCGGCAACATCCTCTGGAGCGATTTGATCGAGGCCAGCGGCACCGATGCCAAGCAGCTCAGTTGGTGGGAGATGACGCAGCGCTACGGTCCGTTTGTGCTGGCGGGCAAATGGTACGTCATCACCCCGGTGCTGGTCTTCATCGGCCTGATCGGGTTGTTTATTTTCTTCCGCATGATGCGGCGGGCGCGTTAGCCAGGCTTGAGCCAAAGGCGATAACACGATGGCCCTGAAACGGAGCGCGGACATTTTTGTCCGCAAGTCGGCGCTAGAGACGGTGGCGGACAGAAATGTCCGCGCTCCGGGGGAAGTTTGCTTACAGACCTCAGGTTTTTGAGAAAAAGGGCCGCTAGCAACCGCAAGTTCAGTTCCC
>JBAXTC010000461.1:0-6403 GCA_037130375.1 Verrucomicrobiota bacterium
AAGCAACTGTTGGGGAACACACGCGCACCGCTGCCCCTCAAGCCCGGGGCGTGCCTCAAGGAAGATTATGAATACAAGCGGGCCGGCACGCGCAATATCTTCGTCGCGGTTGAACCCAAAGGCGGTCACCGGGAAGTTTCGGTGACGGCCCGGCGCACCAAGGCCGATTTCGTGGCCTTCGTGCTCTACCTGTCGCAGCGCGTTTATGCGGAAGCCAAAAAGCTGCATCTGGTGTTGGACAATCTCAACACGCATTTTTGCGGCTCTTTTGTGGCGGTGTTGGGCGCGGCGGCGGCGGCGCCTATTTTGGAGCGGATCGAATTTCACTACACGCCCAAGCATGCCAGTTGGCTGAACATGGCGGAGTTGGAGATCGGCATCATGGAAAAACAATGCACGGGATGTCGACTGGGCACGGAGGCGAGGTTGGTCAGTGAGGTGGCGGCTTGGCAATTACGACGGAATGTGGAGAAATGCGGAATTGAGTGGACGTTCACGCGTGAGAAAGCGGACAAGAAACTCTCCCGCAATTATGTTCCGTAATTAATATGTCACTGTACTAGCAGCTTCTCGAAACGGTCAACGGCCTTGGTTGCGGCCGGGGAGGCGCGCCGCAGTTCTCCGACCTGCCGCTGGAGTTTGGACATTTTCCGCGGGTCTCAATCCTGAAAGGATAAGCTCGCACAGCCCAGCAGCGGGGTTGATTCTGGCCCTCTTCCGTTCTGTGCGGCGGTTTGACAGCTTTTGGCACCATGCTAAACTGACGACATGAAAGTTAAGTTGCCAGAGGATCTTGAACACTACGTTGAGTCCTTGGTGCGGACCGGCACTTACGCCGGACGCAACAACGTCATTCAAGAGGCGTTGCGGCAACATCAAGTGAATCGTCCCGGCTTCGACGTTGTTATGACTCCCGAGCTGGAAAAGGTGCTGGATGAAGGGATGGACGACCTGGAGCACGCCAAGACCACCGAGAATCTCCGACGCCAGCCGTGAGGTCGGACATTCTGGTTCTCCGCGTTCTTCATGCGTCGCAGGATTGGACGCGATTCTTTGTGAAGTAGGCGCGCGAAATGCCGGTTAGCCAAGCTGAACGCTCGCCCCCATGTTTAGCCTGGCACCCGTGCGATTTTGCTAGTCTGTAACGCCACCGGGCGGCTACGCTGCTCCACAGCCTTATGAATACGGAACAACTCTATCAGGAACGCCTAAACCGATACGTCACCGCGATGCGCAACGAGAAGCCGGACATGGTTCCGGTCCGGCCATTCGTCGCCGAGTTCACCGCAAAATACGCGGGTTACACCTGCCAGGAAGTCGCGCACGACTATGGCAAAGCCTTCGAAGCAGCCATCAAGACCGCCAAAGATTTCGGTTGGGATGCGATCGTGCCGAACATGGTTTATGTGTGGACGGGTCTCGCGCAAGCCGTTGGGCTGCGGTATTACGGCATTCCCGGCATCGGCATTCCGCACACCAACGGTTTCAATTATATCGAACCGCCGGAGGACCGGGCGTGGATGCGCGCCGACGAATACGACGCGCTCATTGCGGATCCGACGGGCTTCCTTTACAACGTATGGCTCCCGCGCGTCTCGACCGAAGTCAGCAAGATTGGCGAGCCATCGACTTATCGGAACAACCTTTCTTTCGTGAAAGGGGCGATGGCGATGCTCTCGTATTTCTATGCGTTCGGGCCTCAAATCGCGCGGGTGCGTTCCGAGTGCGGGACGGCTTCCGCCATTGCCGGCATCTTCAAGGCGCCGTTCGATATTATCGCCGACAAACTGCGCGGCTACGTCGGGTTGACGATGGACATGCATACCCAGCCGGACAAAGTCCTGAAAGCGTGCGAAGCGTTGATGCCGCATTTGTGCCAGGTGGGTTTGACGACGGCAGACCCGGGCAAGCAATTGCCCATCGGCTTCTGGATGCACCGTGGCTGCGTGCCGTTCATCAGCCCGAAGACGTTCGCGTCCCACAATTGGCCGACCCTCAAGCCGATCATCGAGGAATTCTGGAAGAACGGCCACCAAACGCTATTCTACGCGGAGGGGAGATGGAAACACCACTTCGACGCCTTCCGCGAACTGCCCGACCGCAGCATCGTCTTTCACTGCGACCAGGACGATATTTTCCACGCGCACCAAAAACTCCACGATAAATTCGCCCTCAGCGGCGGTATTCCCAACGTGATGCTCAGCTTCGGCAAACCCGACGAGGTTCGCGCCTTTTGCCGGCGCGTCATTGACGAAGTCGCCCGGGACGGCGGCTACATCATGGATGCCGGCGCGATTATGCAGGATGACACGAACATCGAGAATCTGCAGGTGATGACCCAAACGGCGCGCCAATACGGCGTGTATGCCGCAAGCACTTACAAAACGCCGGTCGCTACGCCGCCGTGCGAAGTTCCGGCATCGTTGGCGGACCGGCAGCGGCTTAAGGGCATCACCGGCCGTCCGCAGCCGTCGCTACGGCCCGGCGTTTGTTTCCCGTGGGAAGAACGAGTCAAGGAATTACCGGAGATCACTGGCAGCCCGGAATTGGTGCGCAAGATATGGGAAGACATCGATGCCTTCGGGAATATGTATATATGGCAACTGCTGCTGAGCTTCTGACATCGCCCCGCAGCGAGAGGAGCGCAGATTTTCAAACAAGAGACAAAACGTAGGCCGGCAACATAGGATTTCGCAGTCACTCGGCTTCAGCGGTAACTGGCCGTCACCGTCGCCGTGCCTGTCAGTCCGGTCAGTTCGATGACCTCTTTGTCCGGGTTGAATCGGGTCCAGCGTTTGCCGTTGACGCGCACGCTCTGGATCGGCGCGGCCTGGGGATGGCGGAGTCGCAAGAGAATGCTTCGAGGCGCGTGGCGGCGCGGGATCTCGATGGTGGCGGTGATCCGGCCATGGTCGGCGTCCGAGACGATCTCGTAGGCCAGCGGGCCAAAGTAAGTCGGGGCGTTGCGGACAGCCACCTTGCGCCCCGGTGCCAGCCAGGCGCGCGGTGTGGCGCGGGCCACCCACAAGGACTGGCCATCCTCCATCACCAGCAGGTTGCGGAAGTTTTCAATAAACCAGCCAGCGGTGCCGTTGTCGGGCGTATCACAAGGGATGTAATCACCAGCAGACTTGGAATTAGGCCATCCGCCGGGCAGACGCCAGTGTTCCCAAAGCTTGCCATTGGCGCCCACCAGGAGCGCGTATTCGTTCATCCAAAAGCGGAGGAAATTCGGCACATCGTCCTGGAGGAGGTAGATGTTGGAGTTGTGCGAGATTTTGGGCAACAGGAAGCAGGCCATCCAGAACCAGGCATCCTCCGTCCGGAGCCCCTTCTGCTTGCGCGCCGCCTCCAGTTTCCGCACGGAACTGTCGCTGGTGCCCATCTCCTCCATCACATCCAGTGTTTCAACGATGCGGAAGTCCTTTGCATCCAGCGCGCCAAAGGGCTCTGCCACCAATAATGACCCCCAGGCAAGATCGCAATCGGGAAACTGCGGCGCGCCCAGCTCCGGCCCGGTCAGGCCCGCTGCATAGGCCATTCTCGGAATGTAAGTGTGATACATCCCGTCACGCCCCAGCCGCACCGGCGCCAGCGCCGCCTCCCGTTCCACTGCGCGGCGAAGGTCACCGCGAAACGCCTTCGCCTCCTGGCTGTAGCGGAGACCCTCGGTCGGATCGATCTCGGTCAAGGCGTCGGCGAAACGCTGAAGTCCCTGGAGCGCCAGCGCGTTGTCGCCATAATACCAGTGCCAGTCACAGGCCGGCAGCGCATAATCCCCCAACATGCATGGCGGCATCAGACCCGCCACAAACAGGTCTTTCCGGTTGGGGATGTCTTTCATGTAAGAGTTCCGTTCATGGATGATCCAGTCCGCCGCTGCCTGCAACCGTGCCCGGTTCTTCTGGAAATACTCTCGGTCGCCTGTCAGGAAATAGCGCTCCGCAATGGACAAAAGCATTCTGCCCGTCGAGGCGTGCGTGCCTTCGTGGCTGTATCCCATGTCGTGCCGCATGGCTTTCGCCCATTCCAAGGATCCCTTGCCATCCGAATAATCGCCATCGGATTTCACCCCCGGAGATTGCAGGAAGTAATCGTAAACCTTGACGGTCTCCGCATGCAGACCCACCAACTCCATGGCCCGGACAACCCTCCCCACCTCGTGGGCCAGATTCGGCCACAGATGCGGTCCGCGCAACTGATCCGTAGCCAGACGCCACATCTCGGTCCAGCGTGGGTCCGGCACCTGCACTTGCATAGCGGGTTCCCCGACCTGTGGGAATGGCGGAGCCTTCGTCCCTTCCGGACAGGTCCATAGCCTTGCCTCCTGCATCAATTCATCCCAGGATGCAGCCTCGCGATGTTCGCGGGTCATCTGGCGCACGCTCTTGAGATTCTTCGCCTCCAATTCGGCGACAAATTGACGCGCCGTCTTCCCGCTCCCAACCTTGGTCACGAAAACGCCGTGCTCGGGGATCAGAATCGGTCCGTTCTCCAGATCCCGAGGGCGGAAGGTGAACCCGTTGGTCTGGCTCCAAACACTGACCCTGGTGTCCAGAGCCAGGTACTCTCCAGAAATGCAGAGCACCGGAACGACGACGCCCCGCCTCGCGCCGCGTGCGCCCCGCGATTGCCAACTGTGCGCATCCTTCATCTTTGTTCTCTTATCGCCCGCCAAGGGCGTCACGGAACCGATCATGCCCACCGAGGACTCCACGCGGCCGTCAAAGTCTGTCTTCTCCGTCCCGTGCTGGAAGCCCCATTCAACCTCCAGATCCATCCGTTTCCACACCCCCACCTTCGGACTGGTCACATGAATGCCCGGCACGGCGGACTCTTTATCCTCGCAGAAGACCGCGACCATCTCGGTGGCAGCATCCACCTGGACGCTATAACTGAAGTCCATCTTCGCACCGGGCTGGCTCTTGTAGGTCCAAATCCGTCCGTCTGCTGACACCTCCGGCTTGGCCAGAATCTTATCCACGGTCCAACCAAACCAGCCATACGCCGTCGGATAAACCCGGACCTCCACCGCTTCTGGCGATGGAACCTTCTGAGCGTTGGCCGGCCAGTGAAGCTCCACCTGGTATTCCGCCAACATCCCCGTCCAGAGCAGTCCCGCCAGCATCCGGCCCTTGGGTTTTGGCGGCAATGGATTGAGCAAATCCGGCATGTTGTAGTAGATGCTTTTTAGCTCCGCCTGAGGCAACGCAGTGAAAGCTGTCCGATATACCTTGTCCTGGCGATCGAGGCGTCGCGGAATGAAACAGGCTTCCGGCCTCTTCTGTACCGCCAGATCGGCGCGCCATTCATAAGCCCACGGCGCAATGTCCACCGGTTGACCCACCATGACCATGACTTGAGGAGCGGGCAGACTCGCTGAAGTAGAAGCTGCCAATGCTGCCCCGCAGACCAGGCAAGCCGCCATCAAGAGACTTGGTGGACCGACAATCAGGGAAGATCGTTTCATTCTGCCTGCATCGTGCCAAGAGCGTCCGGCTCGTCAACCGCATAATCTCCGAAAATCCTGCATTCGGATCCAAATCCTGGTCAGCGGCGTCAGGAACGCCCCGGCCTGAATCATGTGTGCGCTGCCATCGGGCGAATTTGGTGTTGGGACCGGTCTAAAGCCCTAAAGCACTGTTCCAACAAATCGCATAGAAATCAAATAAAGACGAGCGTAATCCGTGGTTCCAACTGCTGTTTTTAGGTTTGATTCCCATACGAGCAGTTCGCGGCCGGTCTTGGAATCCCAGACCCGGACGGTTCGGTCATCGCTGCCCGAGACCAATCTTCGTCCATCGGGACTCCAATGCACCGAGCGAACCGTGGTAGTGTGGCCTTTGAGCGCGTGGATTTCCCGGCCCGTCGTAGCGTCCCAAACCAGATGAGGATGGTGCCATCGGCGCCGGCGGCGGCCAACCGGTCTCCCTGCGGACTCCACCTTGCGACCACGACGGCGTTCGAATGATCGTAAAAGCTCAGTGAGGCTCCGCGCGGCCTGAGCCAGTTCCGGCATCCAGATTTTCAAGGACGCATCCGCATTGCCGGTTTTTGGGCTGGCTTTAGCCCAAGCCGCGTCTTAACCTCCTTGACGCTCATGAAAGTAGTTGTAATCGGTTCACTCAATGTGGATTACATCGCCGCGGTTGACCGCCTGCCCGCGCCCGGTGAGACTGTGGCCGCGACGGGGTTGGTGCGGCGGTTTGGTGGCAAGGGCGCTAACCAAGCCGTTGCGGCGGCACGCCAGGACGCCCAGGTCTGCATGGTCGGTTGCGTTGGGGCGGACGACGAGGGGCGCGCCTATTGCCAGCGTCTCAGGGCGGAGGGAATCGACGCAAGTGGGGTCGTCTCAACGCGAAAAGCATTGACCGGCACCGCGCTCATCGCCGTGGATAGGGCG
>JBAXTC010000462.1:0-6399 GCA_037130375.1 Verrucomicrobiota bacterium
TCTTGCGCTTGCTCTTGCTCTGCCCCTGCACGGAGTCTCCGACTCCGTGGACCGGTAGGTCGGAGACCTACCTCTCCGTTATCTCTGTTATCTCCTGTTCAAACCCGAGTCAACAATTCCGCACGGAGTCGGAGCCCTGCCCCACGACCTGTCAAAATAAGTTTCCTGTGAAAACAGACTCATAAAAAGCCTCTTCACACCCACTTCTTCGTCTGGTATTATTCCGTTGCAATGAACGAGAATAGGAACCAATTCTCCCGTGCTCCGTGCAGCGTCAAAAGGCAATCGCGGGGTGGTGAGAAAGCAAATTCCATTCGCTTGGAATTGAACCCCCGGGGGCGCATTCGCCAGCCGGGGAGAAGGTAAAGCTTGCGCTTCAAGCTCGAACACGCTAAAGCGTTGGGAACAAACAGCAATGGTTACAGAGCACTAATATCACCAATCACTATTCGCCAATATCTTATGAAAACACTCAACATCGGACTTATCGGCTGTGGCTTCATGGGCCGCACCCACTCGAACGCTTCACGCAGGGTCAACAACTTCTTCGACCTCGAATATCAGCCCGTCCTCAAGGCTGTCTGCGATCTCGACGAGGCCAGGGCCAAGGCATTCGCAGCCAAATGGGGCTATGAATCTTACGAAACCGATTGGCGCAAGCTCATTGCCCGCGAGGACATTGACCTCGTTGACATTACGTTGCCAAACAATATGCATCGGGAAGTCGCCGTCGCGGCTGCCCAGGCCGGCAAGATGATCTTGTGCGAGAAACCGCTGGCGCGAACCGGGCAGGAGGGCTTGAAGATGGTTCAGGCCATCGAGAAAGCCGGCGTGCCCAATATGGTGTCTTACAATTACCGCCGCATCCCCGCCGTAACGCTGGCGAAGCAACTCATCGATGAGGGCCGGCTCGGGCGCATCTTCCATTACCGCGCGAAGTTCCTCCAAGACTGGACGATTTCCAAGGATCTCCCCCAAGGCGGTCCCGGCTTATGGCGTCTGGACGTCAAAGTCGCTGGCAGCGGCGTCACCGGGGATCTCCTGGCGCATTGCATCGACACCGCCCTGTGGCTCAACGGCAGCATCGACAAGGTCAACGCCATGACCGAAACCTTCATCAAGGAGCGCAAGCATACCGAAACCGGCAAGATAGAGAAGGTCGGCATCGACGACGCCTGCGCGTTCCTGGCGCGGTTCAAGAATGGATCGCTGGCGACGTTTGAATCGACCCGTTACGCGCGCGGCCACAAAGCGCTATACACGTTCGAGATCAACGGCGAGCACGCGTCTATCTTTTGGGATCTGCACGACTTGCATCGCTTGCAGTATTTCGAGCACCGCGACGAAGGCCGCGTCCGCGGCTGGCGCAACATTCATGTCACGGACGGCGATCACCCGTACATGGACAAATGGTGGGTGCCGGGCCTCCAGATCGGCTACGAACACAGCTTCGTCCACCAGCTTGCGGACTTCCTTGACGGCCTCGCCAAAGGCAAGCCCGCCAGCCCAACCTTCCGCGACGCGCTTGAGACGCAATACGTCTGCGATGCCGTGCTCAAGTCAGCCAAGACTGATCGGTGGGAGAAAGTGTTAAAGGCGAAGTAACCAAGGATTGCGAGGCTAAGGAATCCAGATGCCATACAGTATTGCTTCCAAGACGAATCGCCGGAGCTTCGTGGTTGCTGCGAGCGCGAGCGCAGCGGGTATGGCTCTGCTTCCAGGACCTCCCTTGTGGTCCGCCTCGCAGCCTGACACCAGTTCCACCGCACCGAGCTCTGCGGCAAAGATCAAGTTCGCGGTCTGCAACGAGATGTTTGAAAAGAACTCTTTTCGCGAAACTTGCGAGATCGCATCGAAGTTGGGTTATCAGGGCGTTGAAATCGCTCCCTATACCTTGGCGGCCACGGCCGACGGTGTGACTGCAGAACAACGGGCGGAGATTCGCAAAGCCGTGAAGGATAACGGCCTTCAGACGGTCGGCCTGCATTGGCTTCTAGCAAAAACTACCGGCCTTCATATCACGACGCCGGACGACTCGATGTACCGGAGAACCAAAGACTATTTCAATGTTCTGATTGATCTCTGCCACGATGTTGAGGGAAACGTGATGGTGATCGGGTCGCCCAAACAGCGCAGCCTGGTGGATGGCCAGAGCTATGAGCAAGGGTGGAAACGCGCAGTCGAGATGTTCCGGGGAGCGTGCGACAAGGCCAGCGACGCCGGCGTGACGCTTTGCATCGAGCCGCTCGGGAAGACGGAGACCAACTTCATTAACACGGTGGCCGAAGGTCTGAAGCTCATGCGCGAAATCAATCACCCTAACTTCAAGGTGCATCTTGACGTCAAAGCCATGGCGGCGGAAGGCAAACCTTCCATTCCTGACATCATCCGTTCCGTCAGAGCTCAAGACATAGGCCACTTCCACGTCAATGATTCGAACCTCTACGGCCCGGGAATGGGTGCCATCGATTATGGCCCCATCGCCTTGGCGGTCAGAGAGATCGGTTGGAATAAGTGGCTTAGTGTCGAGGTCTTTAAATTCGATCCCGATCCGACAACTATTGCCCGCAAGAGCATCGAATGTTTGAAGCGCTATTTCTCGTAACGGGATCAGAGGGCGCCGCGGCAGCGCCATTTGTCTAGTGTCTTTTTGCGTTTCTCGCCGTTGCTCTCCTCCTGAAAATGCGCACATCTGCAGCTTGCGAACTCACTATCCGCAATCGGCAGCGGACCCGGCGGGTCGATCTGCGCCTCTTTCGCCGGACGGCAAATAGTGTCCTCCAGGACTTGCTGAAACTGAATCAGTATAACCTCGGCCTCTATCTCGTCACCGCGCGCGAGATGACTCATCTCAACGAAACCTTTTTGCACCATGAAGGCTCGACTGACGTGATTACCTTCAATTACGCCGAGCCTGGCGAACCCGAACCAGCAAGCAGCCGCGGGCACTCGATCGCTGCCGCGCCGGCCAGGCTGCACGGTGAGATCATCATCTGCATCGATGAAGCCGTCATCCAGGCTCACCGGTTTCACACCTCCTGGCAATCTGAACTGACGCGCTACCTCGTCCACGGCCTGCTCCACCTCCGAGGATACGACGATCATCACGCAGCGGCGCGGCGCCGAATGAAACGGGAGGAAGATCGCCTCTTGCGCCACCTGGCCGATCGTTTTGATCTTATACAGCTTGGCAGCCGTGAGCAGCCCTCGCGCGACTGAGAGAATGCCCACTTTCCTCATTCGTCATTGGTCATTTCTCCCCCCGTTGTCCCGCCTCTTTCCCTTGAGCTAACGCCGGTCCTCGGCTAAGTTCGCAGCGTGAAGAAGAGTCTTTTCGCGCGCTGGCAGGCCAACTTTTGGGCCGGCCTCGCCATCGTCCTGCCCGGCGTCATTTCCATCGCCGTCCTTCACTGGCTCTTTGGCACGGTCGCCAACATCACGGACATCCTCCTGATTTTCCTCCCGCCCCGGCTGACCCACCATGACAGCGGGAGCGGCTCGATGTACTGGTACTGGAGCTTGGTCGCCCTGGTGCTCGCGGTGGGTTTGATCGGCCTCGTCGGCCTGGTGGCCCGGAACTATTTCGGACGGAAGATCATCGAGTGGGTGGATTCCGCCCTGCTGCGCATCCCTCTGCTCAACAAGATCTACAGCGCCACCAAGCAGGTCAATGACGCCTTCTCCTCGACGAACAAATCCGCCTTTCGCACCGTCGTGCTGGTCCAATTCCCCCACCCAGGCGTCTATTCCATCGGCTTCATCACCAGCGACCAGCAGGAAGAGGTGCAGGCCAAGACCGGTCATAAGGTGGTTTGCGTCTTTGTTCCTGCCACACCCAATCCAACCTCCGGCTTCCTGCTGATGATTCCCGAAGACAAGGTGATCAAGCTGGATATGTCCGTAGCCGACGCCATCAAATACGTCATCAGTCTCGGTGCCATCCTGCCGGCGCAGATGCCCGCCGCCCACCTTGCTCTCGAGGGATCGCCTGGCGCCTTGCTCTCCGTTTCAGACAACCGCAAGCGGGATGAGACGGCAAGTTCTGCCGGCCATGATTGAAACCGCCACCGGCCTGGTGCTCCGCACCCGGCTGCTCACCGAAACAAGTCTCATCGTCCACTGGCTCACCCCGGCCCTCGGACGCCTGGCCACGGTCGCCAAAGGGGCGCGGCGGCCCAAATCGCCATTCCGCGGCAAACTCGATTTGTTCTACCTCGCGGACTTCAGTTTCAGCCGCAGCCGGCGCTCGGAACTGCACACCTTGCGCGAAGTCAGTTTGCGCGAAACCCACCGTGCCTTGCGGCAGGAACTCATTTATCTGCGACAAGCCTCCTATTGCGCCGCTTTGATCGAACAATCCACTGAAACCGAGACGCCGTTGCCCGCGATCTTTGCTATAATGGCCGGCCTGTTGCAACATCTGCCCGCCCACCCGCCGCAGCCACAAACCATTTTTGCCTTTGAGTTCAAACTGCTGACCGAACTTGGATTGAACCCGGATCAGCAGCAAAACAACTTGAACCCAGGCACCAGGCAACTTCTGAAGGCGCTCGCGGGAATGGATTGGCCCGTGCTGTCGCGCCTAAAGCTGAGCGACGCGCAGGTCGCTGAGCTCCGCCAATTCCTGGAGAGCTTCCTGATCTACCATTTGGGGAGGATTCCCAGAGGTCGCGATGCCACGCTGGGGTCAGACTCGTAAAGGTATCAGCCTCTAATCCCGTGAGGTATCAGATCATTCGCCCCAGCTTCAGTATTCTGCGACCAGGCTGGCAGGCTCCGGCGTCGTCATCGTAGCCGCCGACGTGAGTCGGCGCTAACCTTCCCTCGGCAGGCAGAGTGCGCTGACTCCCATCAGCCCCATCATCGTAGCCGCCGACGGGAGTCGGCGCTAACCTGCCCGCCCGAGCTAGAGTGCGCCGACTCCCGTCGGCGGCTACGTTGGGAACTGGCGTGGCGCGGAACCAAAGTGCGCCGACTGCCGGCGGCGGCTCGTGACGCTCTGGTCGTCCGGGAGGGACGAGAGACACGCTGTCGCCGCCTGGCGTGCTTCTTCGAGGCACAGTCGGCTTCTTGCGTTGGCCTCATCAAGCAGCGGTTCTGGAATAAAATCGTCAAACTTTTCCAATCTCTTCACCGGCATCAAACTCGCCAAACTCACATTCTCTGATTCTGCTGAAGCGATTCCACGTAAATGGGCTTCGATTTTCGCTAAGCCATCCACGCCACGAACGGGTCCACGGCCCACTTCTCCCCGCGGACTCTTTCATGCAACCGGTCTGCCAGCACCTCAATCGATTGTTTGGAATTGCCGAAAATCAGATTCGTTGAGAGCGCGAAATTCTTGATGATATCATTGGCGATTTCATCCAATTCGTCTTCGCCTTTATCAGCCCCCGGTCTTGATGGTGGGATGTGCGGAAACACCTCCTCGAATGGTCTTCCCGGGTGAATTGTGTCCGCTACGGATAGAGCATCCTCGGGACTCAGCCGCCGGGATTCTGCTTTCGGTTCCTTCGGGCCGGAAAGGAACGACTTAATGCCGAATTTGATTTCCCGTTTGGCCGCGGTATCCAGGATCACTTGGACCGAATCTACCGAATCCGGGGCAAGGAATGCGCGAGCTGAGCAGGGATCCGCGAGAGTAGCGGAGAGCCCGATCAACCGAGGCGAGCAGCCGGCCGCAACCGCTAGTGAGTCGGGGGTATGGCTGTGGGATCGACAGGCCGAAATACCGCAACACCCTGTTCCCATTCGTACGCACCACCTCCAAACCGAGCATCCGGTTCAATGCAAAAGCCGCTGTCTTGAATCACCTCTGTAGGCCGCTTGCTGGAGAGTCTGTTGTTTTGCCTGTTCCTTAGCCTGCCGCTGTAGCTGGCGGTAGCGACGCTGCGATTCCCGTTCGGCTCGCCTTGAAGCGGCCTCCATCGCGCGAAGTGTGCCTTGCCAGCCCATACTCTTTGAACGAAGTTTGCGATTGACCGAGCCGACTATCCAGCCTTATTTCGCTCAGCCAGAACGGCTTGCCCGCTGGAAACCGAATTCAGTTGCGCCTGTATTTGCTCAAGCCTGGCTAGAATTTCTGCCATCTCGCTGGATTTCCTTCCTTGTCCTCCGAGAAAAATCGACGCGACTAACCCACTCAAACCAGCGAACATTCCCACGCCACAAACCATCAACACCATCCCGATAATCCGCCCCTCAGTCGTGACAGGGTATTTGTCACCGTAGCCGACGGTGGTCACGGTCGCGATGCTCCACCAAATCGCGTCTTCCGCACACTTGATGTTTGATCCGGGTTCGCGCTCGACAATTAAGACGGAGACAGAGGAAAAGGTTACCAGAAGGAAGGCCATTAAGGCCAACGACACAGCGCCACCCTCCATTCTGTTTTCGAAA
>JBAXTC010000463.1:0-6396 GCA_037130375.1 Verrucomicrobiota bacterium
TGACTTCTCGCCCAGCGGCATACCAAGAAACTCCCCATAAATCTGCTTAATCTTGGGATTGTCGTGCGACTTGCGCAGTTTCTTCCCCTCGTCTTCCTTGTACATGGCCGCCAGACGTTTCTTGCGGACTTCATTGGTCGTCATGCGCGGTTGCCCGCCACCGCGAGGTTCTCCACACGGGCGTCTTCCAAGTTGTAGCCGCTGATCACCGGATAAATCGTGGCGGCGAATCCGCCGTCAGTCGTCAGCACGTCGGCATTTAGCGAGCGACTTAGCGTGAAATAATTGCTGCGCCGATTCAGGATGGTCGCGCAAGCACCCAGGAAATTCTTTATCGTCTTCGACGCCACATACACCCCGCGCCCGATGGCAAAGCCCTCCGGATTCTGCACCGTGATCGCGGCCTCGCCAAAATCGCCATCCGCCGCCAGCGGCGCCCGATGCTCGCGATCCTTCTTGAGCACCGTCGTTTCCCCCGCCCCACGCACGGTTACACGGCTACGCAGGTGCAGCGCATCCCGCATGAGGTATTCTCCCGGACCGATGAGTACCGTGCCGCCACCTAAATTGCCGGCGTAGTCCACAGCAGCCTGGAGGGCACGGTTGTCGTTGCCGATGATGTCCGCAGAACTGATTCCCACCATGAGTATGACACCAGGTCGCGCCAACAACTCGTTCTCCGGATGCGTTCTTCCCGCCTCGTTTGCGAGGGCCGACAACAGCGTCAGGCAAAGGATGGTTGTGACAGCTTTCATAAGGATGGGAGGCTTAGTCCACCACCGGATTTCTCCGGCAGAGCGAACGGGGTGTTGTTCAGCAATTCCGCGCCTTGGTCGGTTTCGGCGACAATTCCGACCACGCCCAGCGCCGGGGCCGTTCCCAAGGTCGAAACGGTGAGCGATTTCAATGGCCTTGGCCGGCCCAGGTCCAGCTCCACAACGTTGAGGATGGCGCTGCTCAGGTGGAGTTGTCGGCATGTGGCCCAATAAGCCGACTGCGGGAACGCCGGCGGGTGGCCTTCCGCCCAGTCGCCCTGCGTCGGCGACAGCAACGGCAACAGGCCGAAGCGATCAATCCTCGGTTGTCGGGCGGTGGCGAAGTCACCCACGATGGCTGGCGGCCCCCACCAATCCAAATCGCCAGGCAGTCGCAGCGTGCGGCTCATCACCGCTCCATCCGAACTCTCCACGGCCACCCGGGCCACCGACGAATACACGTCATGATTGTCCAGGAACGGAATGACGAGCAGGTAGAGCTTCTTACATGTGAGATTGCTCACCGATAAATTCCAGGTGGGGCGGCCACTCGCGAACGAGATCGGGACAAACTGTCTGGGCTGAAGTTTGAATTTCAGTCCCTCCAATCCAGCGACGGAAACCTCCGACTGGTTGCCGAGCGCCTGCAGGGGCGGCTGCAATCCGGACCACGGCCCATGCACGTAAGCCTTGAAGGTGCGCAGGGAGTTCCATTGCGCGTCCGATACCAGGCGGTCCTTTGGCAACTCGATGGGCTGCAACCGTGCTTCCTGATACCGACGCAGGGACGCCTGGTCCGTGAACAGCCGTGTTCCGTCCACCGTTACGTCCAGCGCGTCCTGGTCCGGCAAAACCAGCCGCGCAGAGTTGTCGCCTAGCGAGAGGAACGCCGTATGTCGCACTGGAATCTGGAAGCGGACTTCGCCCTGCGAACGCGGCGCAAGATTCACGGCGCCTGAAAATTCACCGCGCGCGATTTGCAGCCAGGCCTGGCCGGTGAGCGTGCGCGAAGTGTTGTTTCGGACGACCAGCTTCGCCACCACCGCCTCACCGGTGAGCCGCAGCTTGTCCGCTGGCGCGGCTTCGTGGCGCGGCAGGATGGCGAGGTCCACGGGCAGCCAGCACCTCACGTCGCCCGGGCCTTTGGCGCGCAGGAAAAATGTGCGGCGGGAAAAAGTCATTTGACCGAGGCGACCGTAGCCGCGATATGCGTCGAGCCGACCGGGGCGGACGCGGGCTTGAAGTCGCTGTCCGCCGGTGATGGTCGTTTCCGCCAGCACACCGTAGCGGTCTTCGATGCCCTCAATCGCAAGTCCGCTCACGCGCACCTCCAGCGGGTCGCCCTCGGCAACGGAGGCCGGAGCGCGCACCTCATACTTGACCGGCATAACTTTCACGCGGATGCGCGACTCACGGCTCGACGTCGTCTCCAGCGTGAGAAACACGCACTCGACACCCGGTTCGAGCCGGTATTTGACGGGTTTCCCATCCACGGACACTTCCAACACCTTACCCGGCGGCAAACTCCAACGAACTTGACGGACGAGCGCGTCGCGACTGCGGACGAGATACTCCATGGTGTTGCCGGAGCGCGTGAACTCCGCCTGATAATCGGGCAAGTTCAACGACGCGCTGGGCCAGTCATCGGGGAAACACGGCGCGACGCGCAACCGGCCTTCAGGCTTGTCCACTTTCAGACCAAACAACGCCTCCACTGTTGAAGCGATCCACAGCCCGATGGGCGGTGAGAAATAAGCGGGAATTGGCTCGACAGAAATCTCCGGCCACGCGCCACGATGTATGTCGTTCATCACCCAATCGGCTGCGGCCTGCAGGGGGCGATAGGCTTCATTGCGCCTTCCAGCCGCGGCGAGTGCCCACGCCGCCCACGGCTGTTGCGCAATGCCAGTTTGCACGCCAGTCGTCGAGACCACGTGCGTCGGAAAGTTGTCCGAGCAGAAGACCTCGCCGTCCTTGCCCGTGAGTCGGTCGCGCACATGCCGCAACATCGCGTAGCTGTCGGGCGCGTCGGCAAGGTCCCAAATGACCGGATACAAAAAGCTGTGGTATTGCCCGTCGAGCCGGAGTTCACCGAGCGGGTCGCGAAAGAACGCGAAACGGCCCAGGTCGCCGAGCCAGAGTTGTTCCCGCAGTCCCGCCTGCATCTGCCGGATGCGGGCGTCGCAGCGCGAAACGGTCGCTTCGTCGCCGAGGGCAAGCGCGAGTTCGCGACGGGTGCGAAACATGTTGATGCCTTCGATGGTCGGGCTGGTGCCATCATGAGGCGTCGAGATGTAGTCCTCCTGGTTGCCGATTTGTTGCCCCCAGCCGAGGAGCCAATTGCCATCGGGATCATTCTCGCGGAACGACTGAGCGATGACGCGATCGAGCGCGGGCGCAATCTGTCGGGCGAACTCCAAGTCGCCAGTGAAGTGGAAATAGTGCCGCACCTGCCATGCGAAGTACTGATTCGAGCCGCCAAAGTCGCGGCGCTTGTTCAGATATTGCATCATCTGCGGCACCGCACCATCGGGCATAAGATTCTCCGCGTGCGTAATGTTGCAGAGACGGGAGCGGTCGGCATGACCAATCCATTCCTCGCCTGCCGTGTGCTGCATGTGCCAGAGGGCGTGCCAGAAGTTGAGGCTCTCCGTCCAGCCGAATGGCGCGTTCCAAGCGTATTCGAGGTTGTAGAGCGCGGTGCGGAAGGCGGCGTTGATATTCTTCACCGGCGTTTGCACGTGCGCTTGCAGCAAGTCGGCGTAGTAATCCTCGACCTGCTGACGGCCTCGCGGGAAATCGGTCCGGGCAATCTGGCCCACCTGCGCGGCATCCTCGGCGTAGCTGACAAGGATGGACATCTGTCCACTCGGCGCGCGAAATCGCAGATATTGTCCGCCGGTGAGATTGGTCTGAACCGACGGCGTCACGTCACCACGGACCGCAACTTGAAGCGGGTGAACCTTGCTTGTGATGAAGGCCAGGCCGGACTCGATGGTGATCTGATCCGTGCTGTTTTCCATCGTCGGTTCAGTGTTCGCGAACGGCCCGGCAAAAGGCCTCTCCACCATGCTGTTGCCGCAGTCCACAACCAACGGAAGGGGTGGCTCGGCGCGGATCGTGAATAGCGCTGCCCCGTCTTGCGCCGGCGTGTCGCGGCCAATCCGCAGCGGCATGAGTTCGCTGATGATTTGTGAGCCGGCGAGTTGGTAGCGTGCGCGGACGCCGCCGGGAAAGTCTTCAACCTTCAAGTCGCGCCCAACGGTGGCAGCGTCGTATTGACGGCCTTCGACTTCCACCCGCGCGAGCAGGCGGGCGAGTGCGTTGAGTTCGACGTAACTTACGCGAGTTTTCACAAACGTCATCACTGCGGACGACGCGTAGCATTCATCGGTGGCAACGATGGTGTCCTGAAAGGCGGCGGCGCGACGGCGGTTGGTGCCGCAGGGATCAGAACCGGTCACGAGCGGGGTGGCGTTCGATACAATGCTGGACTTCCCCATGCCCACGCGGAACAACTTTACATGCGCGTCCTTGCGGCTGCCTTCCAAGTCCAGCCGTAAAGACGTGATCTTGCCCCGCCATTGCGCGACCTTGCTCAGATCGAGGGCATGAAGCGCGGGTTCGCTGCCGAGGATCAGACCACGCACGCGCACGCTTTGATCTTCGCAAAATGGATCGCCGGTGGAAAAAAACAATTGTAGCTGGCGGCCTGCGTCCGCGGCCATTTGCAGGTAGAGAACCTTCTCCGCGTCGGCATCAACCTCTACCGGCGCAAGCACGAGGAAGGGATCCTGCGAACTGGTGACGACGCCTTCCCAAGCGTTGGTGGTCGCCGGAACGGATTCGAAATCGTTGGCGTACTGGACCGGGCATTGCGCGGGTTCGAACAGCCAGCGAATCCCGGCCTCCGAGTGCGAAGATTGAGCTTGGATGTGCTGGCAGCCAGTGGACAGGAGAATCAGGAGTAACATACCCAACGCGATGCCCAGCGCGTGGAAAGGCCGAGCACTCCCGAGAGATGGGCCAGGATATTGCATTAGGGAACCTCGAAAAGCCACTTTCCGGAGTTTGGTTGATGGTGATCCTTCGCTTTTCGGTGTGGCCGGATTCATGGCTGCTCCTTTGGTTGGTGTCTATTTGACGATTAAGGGCGACGTTGCAAACCAGGGTGATCAAGCCCATCGCCGGCCAGCGTCGGGGTGTAGGCCCCTCCCAGCGAATCCTGCGCCACGGACAACGACGCCACCGGCATCAGTCCCAGTTCCAAGTCGTCAAAGAGCAGTCCGCCGATCGCGGCGAGCCGCACGGCGACGCGGGCGACCAATCGTTTTCCGAGCCCTGTGCCCTTGAGGCCCAGCCCGATGATTCCAATGGTCCTTGTGTCAGGATCAGTCATTTGATGTCAGTGGTTATTTGCGCTGATTGGCCGTGGTCACTTCGCCGATGCGCGCCGTTCCCGCTCAGATTCGGCCACGTGTTTCAATTCATCGTACATCACCCGGGCTTGTGCCACCCGCTGGAGCAACGGATCGCCTTGTTGAGCGAGCTGTTTGAGATAACGGTCGTCACCGAGATTGCCGCCGAGTTTGCCCTCGGCGCGAAGCTTACGGGCATCGGCAACGATCTTCTCGATCTCCTCCAGGCTGGCGAGGCGCCCGGCGAAAAGTCCCTGCAAGCCGTTGTATTTCCAGAGCCGCGCTTGCGCATGTCCACCCAACGTTTGGGGCGGACGACGCAAACGGTCGTCTCGTCGGAACGGATTTCGACCTCTTGAAAAACCAGTTCGTGTTCCACTCCACGACGAACACCAATCTCCCAGCGACCCGGAGACAGGCTTAACTCGGACTCACCAGGTACGCACCAACAGGTCTTGCCCTGCTCGCCGGGCAGAAACGCGGTGCGCGCGCCAGTGGAGTTTCCCTGGCTGTCCATCTGGGCGACAAAATCAATGCCGCTGCCGGGCCGGCGCATCATGTCATCGGTGCGCCATTTCATGTGGACCATCGCGGGCGCGTGCTTACCGGTGTCATCTGAGAGCAGGGTCAACTTGAGGCGAACGGCGGCCGGACGGGTGAAATCCAACGGCAGGTGCAGGGTCGGTTTGTCCACCAGGCGGATTTCCAGATCGAGCGTGCTGCGGCCAAACGGAATATGCTCCAGGCCCACGAGCACATAGGTTGTGCCCTGGGAGACGCGATTCGCCCAAACGGTGTAGGTGTGAACCGCCAGGTCCACCACATACGACCGATTGAGCGGCCAGGACCGTGGCACCCAAGCAGAGGCCGGCGCCCGCAGCGGCCGTGGTGGTGAGGAACTCGCGACGCGTCACCGTGTCATGGGTGGATGGGAGTGTATATACCATAAGCATTAAACGAATCGTGCTGTGGCTTCGTTCTTCATGAGCCTCTGCCTTCCGCAAGACTGCCAGCCGTCGCTCCGGCTTCAACCTGTCAAACGACTTACCCCCAACCGCCCCGGCCATCACGGCGGGGCAATCGGCCCTGACCCGGTCTTGTAAGTTGTATGCTCAGACACCCACTTGATGTCGGCCGTTTGGTTATCGGTGGACATGCCGACGAGGAGGGCTTGGGCGAACGGTTTGATGGTGCTGACTTTCCATTGCTTGATCTCGGCGTGA
>JBAXTC010000464.1:0-6390 GCA_037130375.1 Verrucomicrobiota bacterium
GCCACATGCACGGTGGTGAACAGGCTCGGAAGCAACGATAAGCGATCCGTGCTGCGTGTTGCTTCGGCAAGAGTGTGTGACGGCTCTGAGGTTGGGCTGGTAGGCTCTGCTACATCAAAACGTAGCAGAGCCCAATGAAATCGAATTCGTCATGGTTGTTGGATATTGGAGAAGTGCAGCATCGGCTGGTGGTTTGGCGAAAGACGCGCCGGCTCGGACAACGAATACCGGAGCCGCTGTGGGCGGCGGCGGCCGTGTTGGCTGGTGCTCACGGAGTTGGAGACCTTCATCGATCCGGCTCGCTTTGGGGGCACTTGTTATCGCGCGGCCAACTGGCGTTACCTGGGCCTGACCACCGGGCGAGGCAAGGACGGTCAGACCCGGCGGCCCAACCGCTCGCTCAAGCAGTTGTGGGTATATCCGTTACGGCCGGACTTTCGCCGCCTGCTGGGGGCAGTGGAGCATGAGTAAAACCAAAGCCCCCGAGGTGGTTGAACTGAGCACCGCTCAACTGGAGGAGTTGCTGACAAGGAACGGAAACTCTCCCCCCTGGAACGGTTGGCCTTTCACCAGGAAAAGAGCAAACCGGTGATGGACCGACTCCGGCAGTGGATGCAGGCACAGATGGACCAAAAGAAGATTGAACCCAACTCCGGGCTCGGGGAGGCCATCCGCTACATGCTTAAGCGCTGGGAGACCTTGACCCGTTTCCTCTCGGTCCCAGGCGCGCCCTTGGACAACAACGTCGCGGAGCGGGGACTCAAGACGGCCATCCTCCACCGCAAAAACTCGTTGTCCTATAAAACGCTTGTAGGGGCCAGGGTGGGTGACATCAACATGAGCCTAATCCACACGTGCGAACTCAACAGGGTCAACCCCTTCGATTACCTCATGGCCCTGGAGCAACACGCTGGAGGAGCATGAAGCTAACGCCGCCGCCGCCATCTGACATCCCTCAGCCTTGAACGCCCGGGCGATGCCGAGTCCGACGCCGGAGGTGGAGCCTGAAATAAAAACGTTGCGAGACATGTTTTGAAAAGCTGAAAGCCGGAAAGGGTAGAGGATTTAGGATTCGAGCGGCTTCGTCTTCGTCGAGCGCATGAGGCCGAAAATCAACGCGCTAACTTCGGAGGCGAGGTTTGGGAGAGAAGGATCAGCGTCGCACGGGGCGAGGTTGTTGTCGAGGATGACGTAGGTATTTGACGCTTTCTGCCACGCTTGTAAATCTTCAAACTTCATCCTATCTTCCATATCTTGGATCCTTCCTCCTGCGCTTCTTCTCCATCCTCAATCCTTCATTCCGGTTCCTTTTCCTGATGGTGAAACATCTATGGGATTGATGAGTTCGCGGAAGCCAATCGCATGAAAGTCCTTGGTGTTGCGGGTAAAAAAGCGTTTCACGCCATTTGATTTCAATGTGATTCCCAGAACGATATCGTGAGTCCGAGATGCCGGAGTGCCCCTCTCTGCCAGTCGGGAAAAGACCCCCTCCCACTGGCCAAGGTCATAACAGCACCGGGCAACGCCGCTCTCGCTTTGCAGAAACTGCAGCCGTAATGCGGCTTCCTGTGCGCCAAGAGGATGCCGGAAAATGCGGGAATTCCTTAGTGCCCTGTAAAATTCAAACAAAACCTGATCGGCAATAATCCATTCCCCAGGGTTCGCCAGCATCTCGTCAACAACAGCACTCGCGGCCTTGTGCTCGGCCGCGTCTTCGTCCGCTGCAAACACGAGAATATTCGTATCCAAGCTATTCATCATCCCCGTAAATCGCCTGTTTCATCTCTGCTGCGGAAATCCGAACCCCTCCCCCATGAAAGGCAGGGAACTTTTTGGCGGGAGCGGATGGCAAGGGGCTTTGCTGGAGCACCCGCTCCACTGCACGGCGGACAATTTCACTGATGGGCCGATCCTCGGTTGCTGCAAACTCTTTGAGTTTGCGCATCATGGGATCAGGAAAAAGGATTTGTATCTTTTTCATGCATCCATGCTATTGATGGATTGCAATCTTGTCAATGACAACAATCGGACGAATCAGGATTCAGGATTCTCTGCAAGAACGCAGGCGGGGCAAGCATGGTTTCGGCGACACCCCATCCGCCCTGGCAACTGCCAGCGTCGGAACAAAAGGCGTTACTGGCTAAAGCGGAAGCGGGTAAATGGGACTGGAGATTGGCCCGGTCAGCGCCTCAAACCCACGTTTGACAATCCGGCACCGGTTTAGTGTCATAGGAGGATTACATGAAAAAGATTGTAATGATTTCGCTGATGGCTGTCGCCGCTCTGGGTTTGATGACGAGCAAGGCTTGGAGCGAGGATTGGGATGCGTATGTCAATATCGTCAACTCGGCTGAAACCCCCGTTATGCTTTCACTGGCGAACAACGACCATGCCGGCGCCACATTCCCGGGCGGTGGCAGTTCGTGTATTTTACAGCCCGGGCAATCTACTTGCTTATCCGCGACCTGCAATCCGGATGCTGCGGCCTCCCTGCAATGGAATATTATTTATAATTTCTATGATGGCACCGACAATATAAACCAGAGAATCAGCACCGAAGGCTATATGAGCGGGCCTAATGTTAACTGCGCCAACCCTTCCCAATCCGGTATTTTTTCCGTATCGGAAGGGACTTATGTTGACGCGGCGTTTGCGGATTACGATGTTGGGAATGCAATGGCCTCATGGATGGGGTTGAAGGGCACAGGCGAGAAAGTGGTGGGCGGTCTTATTGATTTGTTAATGGATCTGGCGGGATACAATCCGGATAGTTCCGAACCAGCCAATTATTATTATTCCATCACCATCGGCCAGCAAGACTACAACATAGACAAGTTAGCCGGCGTGGGCTGGGACACCGGCGCAACGCCTCCTCCCGTGACGTTTATCCAGGGACAGCAAATATATCAATATTCGCAAGGCGGCGCCTGGCTCAGTTCTGATTATTTGAGCAACAATGCGACGATTGCGGAATTTACCAGCGTTAATGTGTCCGGCACCAATGTGGGTCAAGGCAGTGTGCAAAGGCTGGCAAGTGTAGGCTCGAAAGCCGGCCAGATCGCATTATACGACATCTCCGGCGGCACGCCCCTGCCGGTGACCGTCACGACCTTTAGCAACGCCAGCGCCGTTGTTCAATTATCCTTCAATGGCCTGCCGTGGGGGCCTTATGTGGCGGCTTTTGGCGATTCTTCCGTTGAATATTATAATGGCACGACCGCGTACGTGTTGCAGAATAATAGCTGGGGCAGCGGCATCCTGCAAATGAGCGTCAACTGGAATGCGAGCCCAATCCCGCAAATACTTGTTGGCCTGGCTGACGGCCGGGTGGAGTATTACAATGGCACATCGTGGACTGAGCTCCATAATAACAGTTGGGGCACTTCCATCATGCAACTCAGCGCCTATTGGGACGTAAACAACAATCTTCAAGCGGTGGCGGGGCTGGGGAACGGTTCCGTCCAGTGGTGGTCTTCCAATAGCTGGGTACAACTGCAAGACAGCAGTTGGGGGAATCCGGTATATCAACTCAAAGCAACGTTCTATTCTTCCACAGAAGAGCCGGATGTGCTTGTAACCCTGTTTAACGGAGCGATCTATTTCTTTCAGTATCATTACATCCCGATGGGTTGGACCAATTTAAGGCCGTCAGATAATAACTACTGCATTATCGACCTGTATGATTTTGACTACTCTTATGGGCCTACCTTCCTGGCTGGATTTCGTGACGGCTCCGTGTCCTTATATGACGCACGCGGCGGCTGGCTCCCCTTGCAATCCGCAACCAGCAACCGGGTCCAATTCCTTTCGGCTAATTGGGGTAATTACAATCCTACCAACCAGGTCCTGCCCTATGTGTACTGCAGTAATTATCAATTCACTTCCGCCAATGGGTCCAATACCGTTTTTGTTTACCCCGTCATTCCCAACGCCAATCCTGGCGACGCGACCATTCCCGACACAATCGCCGTCATCGGATCCAATGCATTTGCTTCCTGCGCCAACCTGATCAGCGTCACGATCGGAAAGAGCGTCACCAATATTGGCAGCTCCGCGTTTTCCAACTGCACCCACCTGACGCAGATTTACTTCCGAGGCAACGCCCCCAGCCTGGGCACGAATGTGTTCTCGGGCGACAATCATCTGATCGTTTATTACCTGCCTGGAACCACGGGCTGGGGAGCAACGTTTGGCGGTCGTCCAACCGCGCTGTGGTCCCCGCAGATTCAGTCCGGCGCCGGTTTTGGTGTGCGGTCGAACAGGTTTGGATTCGATATCGTCTGGGCCAAAGCCAGCGGCATGGCGGTCGTGGTGGAAGCCTGCACGAATCTCACCAATCCCGCATGGTCTCCGCTGGTAACCAACACCCTCAACAGCGATACGGTATATTTTAGCGACTCCCAGTGGACGAACAATCGCATCCGCTTCTACCGCCTCCGCATCCCGTGAAGCGCGGGTTCCACAAGTTTGACAAACGCCTGACCCAAACGGGGGGCAGTTCTGTATTTAGAATTTAGCGTCAAGATAGACCTGACGGCAGCGACGGCTGCTGGAGCAATGGCATCCAGCGGACTTAGCGCAGATTCAGCTTCAACAGGGTGAAGGTGCCATCCAGCACGTCCGGCACATGGCGTCGGGGCTGCCAACTCCAGGAGGAACCGCTCCAAATGAACGGCGCGCCGTTGACCCGGGCGGTGCCGTAGCGCATCCAGATTCCGGTGGCCTGCGACGTCACATCCAGGTTTCCCGTCAACCCCAGCGTCGCGTGGGCCATGCTGGCCGTGGCCACCTTGGCATCGATGGAACCATCCGGGATCATCTTGGGATAGGGGGTCTCACCGTACCCCAGATCCCAGCGACCGAAGATCGAAAGCGGATTGGCCGGGTCGGTATAGGTGATCACCGCCTTGGCCGTCTCGACATCGGTGACGCCGGGCAGCAATTGTTTGAATTGGCGTCGTCGGGCCGGGCGGTTGTCTGTAGATTGCAAGTCGTCGCGCACCTGCAACGAAGCCGGGAAGTTAATTCCCATCAAGTAGTCGGGGGTGACCATTTCGGTGTCGAACGCGGTGGAAAAGCCGGTGGGCTTGGTGGTCACGGTGTAAGGACCGCCGCTCGAGCGGTAAAAGACGAAGCATCTATAGGACATCTCCACCAACCCGGTCTCGCCGGTGTTGCTGTCAATTAACATGTAGCCATTCAGGTAGGTGCCGGAGTTATCCAGGGAAATGTAGCGGAAGAAATCGTCGATGGAGGTGGAAAACTGTTCCGCCACGGCGGCCCGCCAGAATATCCAGAGCGCCTGGGTCTTCGTCACGGTGTGAGACACTCGGTGAGTGGTTTCATTAAACATCATCCCCTTGTTGTTGTAGCCGAAGTCGGTGCCGGAGGCGATCAACCCTGGCGTGGAAGCGTTGACTGTCAGAAAATCGTCGTTCACGAACAGGGTCATAGCCATGGTCTGCGCCAGGAATCCCTGCCAGGAGTTGTGGGTCAGAATCACGTCGCCGCTCACCCGCTTGAGAAAGGCGGAGCACTTACCCGCCCGGCCGGCTTCGCCGACTCCTCCCGGGGAGAAGAAGATCACGTCCATGAAATCGTTGAAGGCGTTGATGTAGTAAACGTCCATGAAGGTAAGTGAAGCGGTTTCGTATCCCAAGACCCGCTCCGCCGGCTGCAAGTAGGCGGCATCGGGCAGCCAGTTACCCGAGAAGTCCAAAGCCGCCGGCTGGGCCAGGGTCGCACCGTGGTAGATCCCCAACAGGCGAAACAGCAGCCGCTCCAGTCGGTGCGTCACCGCAGGGTCGATGTTCGCGTCGCGCAGATACTGGATCAGGAACGTGTAGTTATCGTTCAAGATCGTGCCGGCCCGGTCCAACTCCGCCGCGGTCGGGCCGTGCTGCTTGGGGAAAGAGTGGTTGGGGTCCGTCAGGTAGGCGTTGTCCCAAGAGTTGTCCCGGGCCGAGCAGATGGTCTGCCCCTGTAGTTTGCCCTGAACGAACCCTGCCCGGTACTCCGCCCGCAGGTCGTTGGTGTCCTTGGAGACCACCGTCAGACTGGCGAAGTTATTGATCTTCTCGAGAACCCCCGCTGCATTCGTGTCCAAGGCGTAAGAGACCCGCCCGCCCGGGACATCCGGGTCGCTGACGCGGTAGAACCGCCGCGGATTGAGTCCCGAGGCGCTGTCGGCGCTGGTGTCAATCCACAACTGCGCCGGTTGGATCAGAGTAAGGTTTGTCACGGTGAGCCATGCGTTCGTCTGCGCGAGGTTCGTCGTGGACTGGATGATGTAGGTCTTGCCGATTTCGCCGGTGATGGTCAAGCCGGGGTAAAGACCGATTGTGGTCTGGCCCAGGCCCGAGGCCGCCAACCATAAGGAGACGATGGCGG
>JBAXTC010000465.1:0-6385 GCA_037130375.1 Verrucomicrobiota bacterium
TCCTCGATATTGCCCTTCATGTAGAAGTTGCCTTCGTTGACATTATCGTGCTTGCCGTCGAGGATTTCCTTGAAGCCCTTGACGGTGTCGGCAACAGGCACCTGCTTTCCGGCATGCCCGGTGAAGACCTCGGCGACCGAGAACGGCTGGCTGAGGAAATTCCGAATCTTCCGGGCGCGGAAAACCAGGATCTTGTCGTCCGGCGCGAGCTCGTCCATGCCAAGGATGGCGATGATGTCCTGCAGGTCTTTGTAACGCTGGAGGACTTTTTGCACACCGCGGGCGACGTCATAATGTTCCTGGCCTACGATGTCCGGGGTCAGCGCGCGTGAGGTTGAGGCCAGCGGGTCCACTGCCGGATAGATGCCCAGCTCGGCAATCGAGCGCTCCAGCACGATGGTGGCGTCCAGGTGCGCAAAGGTGGTGGCAGGGGCGGGGTCGGTCAAGTCGTCCGCCGGGACATACACGGCCTGGAAGCTGGTGATGGATCCCTTCTTGGTGGATGTAATGCGTTCCTGTAAATCGCCCATTTCGGAGGCCAGCGTGGGCTGGTAACCGACGGCGCTGGGGGTGCGGCCCAGGAGCGCAGACACTTCGGAACCGGCTTGGGAGAAACGGAAAATGTTGTCGATGAAGAGCAACACGTCCTGATTCTTGTCGTCGCGAAAATACTCGGTGATGGCAAGGCCGGAGAGGCCGACGCGCAACCGGGCGCCGGGCGGCTCGTTCATCTGGCCATAGACCAGGGCAATCTTGGACTTGCCGAGGTCTTGCTGGTTGATGACGCCGGCTTCGGACATTTCGGTGTAGAGATCGTTGCCCTCGCGGGTGCGCTCGCCGACGCCAGCGAAGACCGAGACGCCGCCGTGCAGTTTGGCGATGTTGTTGATCAACTCCATGATGACAACAGTCTTGCCGACGCCGGCGCCGCCGAAAGCCCCCACCTTGCCGCCCTTCAGGAACGGGCAGATGAGGTCGATGACCTTAATGCCGGTGGTCAGGATTTGCGGGGTCGTGGATTGCTCCATCAAGGTGGGGGCCGCGCGGTGGATGGGGCAGTATTTTTCAGCAACGACCGGTCCGCGCTCGTCCACGGGATTGCCGGTGACATCAAAGACGCGGCCCATGACGCCATCGCCAACGGGCATGGAGATCGGTTTGCCGGTATCGAGGACTTCCATGCCGCGTTTGAGGCCGTCGGTGGTGGACATCGCAACGGTGCGGACCCAATTGTCACCCAAGTGCTGCTGCACTTCGAGCGTGAGCGTGGTCTTCCCGAGGAGTGGAACGTCGTAGTCGATCGTCAAGGCATTGTAGATGGCCGGGAGTTGATCGGGGAACTCGACGTCCACCACCGGACCGATGACTTGAACAGTTTTGCCTTTATTCATGCGTTCTGATGTTGTCGTAACACTTAATGATGACAGTCTGCCAGTGGCGGCTATCCCAGCGCCATCGCCGCGCTGGAGATTTCCAGCAATTCGTTCGTAATGCTGGCCTGGCGCATCTTGTTATATTCGAGCGTGAGGTGTTTGACCAGTTGGTCGGCATTGTCGGTGGCGTTCTTCATGGCCACCATGCGGGCGCTGTGTTCGCTGGCCTTCGCTTCCAAGAGCAACTGGGCCACCGAGAAATCGATGAGGTAAAGCACGAGCCGGTCCATCACCGTCGCCGCATCAGGCTCAAAAATGAAATCAATGCGCTGATGCTCGGCTGACGTCGGCTCCGCGTTGCCCCGCGCCTCGATCCGCAGGCTCTCTGCGGAACCCATGGGCAGCAGCGCGCGTTTATCGGGCCGCTGTGACAGGGTGTTGATGAAACGGGTGTAGAGCACATCCACAGCATCGGTTTCACCCTTGAGGAACATTCCCTGGGCGAAGCTGGAGATGGCCTGGCACTCGGAGTAGGTCGGGATGTCGTGGTAGGTGAATTCAGCCACGAGCTTTCGCTTGGTTCGGGCGATAAATTGGCCAGCCTTCTTGCCAACGGCGATGAACTGGGTGGTGGTGGTGTCGTATTTGGATGCCTCGCGGAAGAGGTTCGTGTTGAGTCCGCCGCAAAGGCCCTTGTCGGTGCTGATGAGGACGACCGCCCGCCTGCGCACCTCGCGCGCCTCCATCAGCGGATGCCGGTAGTCAATCGTATCATCGGCCAGGTGCTCCATGATCCCGCCGGCCATAGCCGCGAATGGCCGGTAGTTGAGGGCACCCTGCTGCGCCTTCAGCATCTTGGACGACGCCACCATCTGCATGGCCTTGGTGATCTGGGCCGTGCTCTTGACCGACTTGATGCGGCGGCGGATGTCGCGGGTGCTGGGCATGACTTAGGAAATAATAACCGAAATCCGAAATCCGAAATCCGAAATGCCCAGCACTCGGGCCGGTGTCAAACGCAGGGATGTCAGGGGCCGGTTCATTTATAAGTCTGTTTGAACTCAGTCGCCGCAGCCTTCAATTCGGAAATCAGCGCGTCGCTCAGCGCCTTCTCGCTTAGGATCTTGCCCAGCAAGGGGCCTCGGCGCGTGGTCAGGAACTCGGTCAGCTTCGCCTGGAAATCCTTTACCTTGTCCACCGGCACATCGTCGAGAAACCCATTCTGGGCGACCCAAAGGACCGCAACCTGGATTTCGATGGGGATGGGGTCGTACGGAGGCTGTTTGAAGACTTCCATGATGCGCTTGCCGCGATCGATCTGGCCTTGCGTCTTGGGATCCAGGTCGGAGCCGAATTGCGCAAAGGCCGCGAGCTCGCGGAACTGGGCCAGATCGCCTTTGAGCCGGCCGGCAACCTGCTTCATCGCCTTGATCTGCGCGGCGGAACCGACGCGCGACACCGAGACGCCGACCGAAACGGCGGGACGCACGCCCTGGTAGAACAGGTCGGTCTCCAGGAAGATCTGACCGTCGGTAATCGAGATAACGTTGGTGGGGATGTAGGCTGAGACGTCGCCCGCCTGCGTTTCGATGATTGGCAGGGCCGTCAGTGACCCGTTGCCGTACTTTTCTGAGACGCGCGCGGCGCGCTCGAGCAATCGGCTATGCAGGTAAAACACATCGCCCGGATACGCCTCGCGGCCCGACGGGCGCTTGAGCACCAACGAGACTTGGCGGTAGGCCACTGCGTGCTTGGATAAATCATCATAGATAATCAGCGCATCCATGCCGTTGTCCAGGAACCACTCACCCATTGCGCATCCGGCGAACGGGGCCAGGTACTGATTGGTGGCGGAGTCGGACGCGGTCGCCACCACGACGATCGTGTAGGGCAGCGCGCCGGACTCTTCGAGGACGCGGATGACGTTGGCGACGTTGGATTGTTTCTGGCCGATGGCGACGTAGATCGAGTAGAGCTGTCGGTAGGTCTTGTCGCCGGCATCCTGGGCGGCTTTGTTCAAACGCGCATTGCTGATGATCGTATCGATGCAAATGGTCGATTTGCCGGTCGAGCGGTCGCCAATGATCAACTCGCGCTGGCCACGGCCGATGGGGATCATCGCATCGATGGCCATGATGCCCGTCTGCATGGGCTGGCTGACCGATTTTCGGCGGATGATGCCGGGGGCAATTTTCTCCACCGGGTAGGTCTTGTCGGCTTGAATCGGCCCTTTGTCGTCCACCGGATGACCGAGCGTGTTGACGACGCGCCCGAGCAGGCCCATGCCGACCGGAACCTGAAGAACTTTGCCGGTGGTTCGGACCTCCTGGCCTTGTTTGATGCCGGTGTAATCGCCCAGGATGATCACTCCAACCTCGGTCTCCTCCAAATTCAGCACCAGGCCGGTGACGCCATCGCCAAAATCCAGCATCTCGTTGTACATCGCGTCGGCGAGACCTTCCACCTTGGCCACGCCATCGCCAATTTCACGGACGACGCCGACGTTCTGCTTCATCACGGAGGTTTTCACCGCGGCGATCTGGCTTTCAATGTCCTGCAGTATTGAACTCATAGCTCGTTGTCGAATTCCAAAAGATAACTAAAAACCGGCTTCCAACGCGGCCAGTCGTGCCTGCACGCTGCCGTCAAAGACGTCGCTGCCGACCTGCACGCGCAACCCGCCAAGGAGGCCGGGGTTTTGGGTGAAGGCAAAAATCAGGCCCTCGCCGTAGCGGTGCGCGAGGTTGGCTATGATCGCAGCCTGCTCCGGCTCAGCGAGGGGCACGGCGCTTTGGACCCGCGCCGTGCGGCGGTCGAGATCCAGTTTGAGCAGGTGCAGGAATTGCGAAAGGATGGCGACATAGCCCCGCGGCTTTAAGGCAATGACCTCCTGGACGGCCAGTCGGACCTTGGCTTCGTCCAGCACCCCATCGGCGCGGCAGGAACGAAACAACTGCTTTGCGTCGCGGCTGGCTTGCTTGGAAATTTTCACGGGGTGTGGTGACTCAGGCCGCGTTCTAGGCTGCCAGTTCGCGGTTGGTTTCTTCGGCCAGCCGATGCTGGTCGTCGAGCGTCAGCACCTTGCCGGTAACCTTTGCGGTGGCATCAACAACCAGCCGTCCAACTTCGCGGCGCAGCTCGGCGAGCATCCGTGCGTGTTCAGCCTGGGTCGCCTGGTTCGCTTTGTCCACGATGGATTGCGCGACGGCGATGGCTTTCTGCGTCTCCTGCTCCTGCACCTTGGCTGCGGCAGCGCGGGCTTCCTCGACCATCTTACTGGCTTGCTGGCCGGCCTGGGTTAATATCTCGCGCGCGTTGGTCTGAGCGTTGGCGAGTTCCTGTTTGATCTTCTCGGCGTTATCCAGGCTCTCCTTGATGCGCTGCTTGCGCTCCTCCAGCACCGCCAAAATCGGTCGGTAGGCGTAGCGCTGAAGCAGGAAAGCCACGATGCCAAAGCTGATGCACTGCGCGGCAAAATGATTCCAGTCCACACCGAAACGGACCATCGTGTCCTGGGCCATCTGACCGAGGTCGCTGCCGATGCTGCCGAATAAAATGGGCGATTGCATAATCTTGAGCGGCGAAGGCCGGGCGCGGAGCCGCTACGGCCCCGCGCCACGAGCTTACTTCACCAGGAAGATGGCGTAGAACACGATGGCTTCCGCAAAAGCGATCGCCAGGATCGCCTGCACAAGGATCTTGGTCGAAGCGCCGGGATTCCTCCCGACCGCTTCCGAAGCCTTCATGCCGATGAATCCCACACCGAGGGCCGCGCCTAGCGCCGCCAGACCGACGTGAAGATTACCTGCCAACTCCGCTAACATAGGCATTAACATATTTCTGCTTACCTTTCTCTTGCTCAACGACCCCCGCGATTGAACACGGTCAAGCCGCTGAAATTAATAAATCAGTGAGCCGCCCCTCCCGGCTCTTCCTGGTGCATGCAAATCAGCATCGTGAACACCGCCGTGAGCAGCATGAACACCAGGGCCTGCACAATCCCGACCAAAAGCTCCATAAAGTAGAAGGGCACCGGCAACAGCCAGCCGAATCCAGGAACCAGCCTGCCCATCGCCTCGAGCATATTTTCGCCCGCAAAAATATTACCGTAGAGACGGAAGCTGAGCGAGATCGGCCGGAACAAGATCGAGAGCACCTCCAGGAACCCAACCAGGAAAAACACGACAATCATCAATATCTTCATCACGCCCGTCGTATCTCCCTTGGGGCCAAACAAATCGAGGAAGACGCCTTTGACTCCCACGGACTGAACCGCCCAAACTATCCAGCAGCCGAAGAAAATCATGGACATGGCCAAGGTCATGTTCAGGTCCGCGTTGCCCCCCCGCAGCAGCGGCGTAGTGATGTCGAATCCGTGCGGGGTGTGGACACCCCAGCCAATGGTCCCGATGCCCGGCAGGAGACCAAACCAATTGGTAAACAGAATGAAGATGAACACCGTCGCAAAGAACCAGAAGGTCTTTTTCACCAGGTCGGCGCCGATAATGCCTTCCAGGAATTCGTAAAGCGTTTCCACCAGCCATTCCCAGAAATTCTGCGCGCCGGTCGGGGCAAGCTGCATTTTCCGGGTCGCATAGCGCGCGAAAACAATGAGTCCAAGCGCCACAGTCCAAGTGACGACCATGGAACTGTTGACAAACGAAGTCCCGGAACGGCCGAGCCGGGGAGCATCAGGCGTCAAACCATGCTCTTCTTGTTTTGCGGCTGCCTCATGGGAAACGGCTTTTGCGCCCGGATTGTCCTCAGCCGGTTCGGCTGTCAGTCCAACCCAGGGCGCGCCCGCGAGCAACACCCACATCAAAATGATTCTGATTAATTGCATTCTCGATAAACACTTGAACGGAGGAACACGATGTGCCCTCAGTTCAGAACCGACTATCGGCCGGAAGCCGGGGGACAATGCACTAAGGGCAAGAGCTTTGCAAGGGTTTTTTCAGGCCAGGGTGGTTTCAAGAAATCGTAGCCGCCGACGGCAGTCGGCGCTAACACTC
>JBAXTC010000466.1:0-6383 GCA_037130375.1 Verrucomicrobiota bacterium
ACCACCGTCTTAATTCGGTCCACGCGCGTATGCACCTTTTGGGGATTGTCCATGTTTTCTTCGATGATTTGCGCCGAGCCTTGGATGATGGAGAGGATGTTGTTGAAATCATGGGCAATACCTGCGGCGAGAGTGCCCAGGGCATTCATCTTCTGGCTATGCACCAATGCGCGGTTGGCGATATCCAACTCGCGGGTGCGATCTGCGACCTTCTTCTCGACCTCGGCATAACTCCGGACCAGTTGTCGATGGCGATTGAAGGCCAAACTGGCGAAGAAGAGGGCCACGGCCAATCCGGCAAAGGCAATGAGGACCAGCCGCGACTCTTTGTACCACGGAAGGATCACGGCGAACTCCAGACGGGGCGGTTGAGGATCGACGTTGCCGTTGCGGTCCATAGCGCGGACATCGAAGTAATGCTTGCCTGCGGGCAGGTCAATGAAGGCAAGATTACTCGCCGGCTCGAACGGGGACCAATCGCGTCCATCCAATCGGTGGGAGTAGAGCAGCCGCGAGCGGCGCGTGTAGTTCCATTTGTCCTGTCCACCAAACACGAGGGTAATGGTGCCGCCTTCCGGGACGTTGGTTTCCCTGGCTGTCAAATCTTGAATATGAGTCCTGGGTGGATCGGGGTCAGCCTCAGGATGATAGAGGCTCAGGCCATGAATGGTGCCGGCCCAAATCCGCCCGCGGCGGTCTTCGCATATCTCACGGATAGCGGTGCCTGGCAGCCCCTCGTCCTTGCCGTTTTCAACCCAGGCACCCTGCGAGAAACGAACCAACCCGCTATTGGAGGCGATCCACAGGCTGCCGTCGCGAGCCCGCAGCAGAGTATTGATGCGATCAAACCCGCTTCGCACGACCAGCCAGTTCCGGCCGTCGAACTCCCAAATCCTGTCCCGGGTGGCGCACCAGATTCTGCCGTCCGCCGGTTCGGCGAACCAGATGGCCGCTTCCGGGGTGCTTCGATCTGTCGAGACGAACGTTCGCCATTTCTTGTCGTGGTACCAGGCCGTGCCATGCTCGCTGCTCAGCCACAAGTCAGCATCCTGAGTGGTGAAGATCGCGTAGAGATTCGTTCCTAAGAGCGGATCAGAGGGAGGCTCTGCGAACGCCTTGAACCCGGATCCATCATACACTTCGAGACGATACTTCTGCGCGGCCACGTTGGGGTCGAAACTCTGAACACAGACGCTTCCGTCCTTCAACAATCCCAGAGATTTGAACCTCCGGGCACGATTTCTGTCTTCGACCGGGCTGAATACGCCGCTCGATGGACGGAATTGAAACAACTGACCTTCCGTCGCCAGCAACAGCATTCCATTCTTGAGCGGAAACAGCGCGGGAACGGCCGGCGCGTCGTTTCCGATCATTGCGGGCAATGGATACTCCTCGATTCGGTCATCGTGCAGCAAATGCAAGGCGTTGTCCGAGATGAACCAAAGCCGGCCTCCCTCGTCGGCGGTCAGACAAGAAACGAGGGAATTGATCTTCTGCGCGGCGACAGGCGTTCGCCAGGTGAGCGGGGCGAACCGAAGCAAACCGTCGGAGGTCGCCACCCAGAATACCCCGCGCGGCTCGACTGCCACATCGAAATACTGCCGCGCGGAGATATCTTCGTTCTCGATCATCTCGCGCCGGCCCCCGGCCCATTCAAATAGCGAGTCGATGGTCGAGGCCCAGCAGGTTTTGTCCTCGCCACGCCAGGCTTGGCGAATCTTCTCGGTTCCTGCCCCATCCGCCGTCCAAGCCAGTCCGTCGAAATGCACCAGCGCCTTCTGCTGGCTCGTCGCCGACTCGGCCACCATGGTCACTCCGCCTTCGTCGTCTTCATGTGGTTCCTGGAGATTCTGAATCTGGAGCGGCTCGGGCGGCAAGTATTCGCGCCATTCGCTCTCCGGCTTGATACTCCGAACCGGCCCGGCGATCTTGGCCAGTCCGCGTGCGCCGGAGATCCAAAGTCCTCCATCGCGCGCTGGGGTCATGCCAGTGAACTTTCCGAGGCGCGTGTTTTGGGCGCTGCGCAAAACCTGCGTGCGGGGTTGGCTGGAGCTTTCTGAATTGAACTCCAGCAGGCTGCCTGGCAGCAGGAATATCACCTGCCCCTGCCTGACCGGGCACAACGGCACCGGGTCGATGACGCGTTGGAGCCCAGCGCGAAATTCGGCGGCAATCTCGGGCACGGGATGCAGCACCCACGCGAGGTCTTTGAATTCCTGCAGGCCCTGCCGAGACACCGTCCAGAGCTGACCGCCCGGACTCTCATAGACGCGGCTGTTCCCCTCACCGGGGCCAGGGATGCCGTTGAAGACGTAGCCATCGAACTGGCTGACACCCGCCATGCCGGAATGTCTTACCAGCACTTTGCCTTGCGGGGAAACCGTCACCGACATGCACGCCGACTCAGCCAAACCCTCGGCGAGTTTAAAGATGCGCCAATTCAGGGCCTTCTGGGTCTGGCCCGAACTCGATTGCGCCAGCGCCACAAACGCCGCGCCAAGCAAAGACAAATGCAGACGGGACATTCGATGCAAATCCGCCCAATCAATTGCGAGCTGGCTTGGGTTCGGGGACGGAGGACCGTCCCCGAGTGAGGCGATTGCCAGCATCGAGACCCATCTCGATGCTATGGCTCGCCCGCTGCTTCACGCACGCTTGGCGTAAGGCAGCGACCACGGTTTGCGATACTTGACGCCGACCAGTTTATCGGCCTCGGGGTCGCCGACGACCTTCTCGTTGGCGGAATCCCAAACAACTTTGCGGCCGGTGCGATAAGCGATGTTGCCAAGGTGGGCAACGGTCGAGACGTGATGGCCTACTTCGAGGTTCAGAACGGGCTGCTGGCGGGATTTCACGCAATCAAGAAAGTTGCGGACGTGGGCGGGACGGGGGTCGCCGCTGCCGGGTTTGGTCAGCGAATCGAGGTTGGCGCGCTTGGGTTCGGTGATAAGCTGATAGCCCCCGTCGTTGAGGATGATATTGCCCTCGGTGCCATTCCATTCGACGCCCCATGAGCGGCCGTTGATGCCGTTGTTGAGGCCGGCTTTATGTTCCCAGATCAAGGTGTAGGTCGGGAACTCATAAACGGTCACCTGCGAGTCAGGCGTCTCGGAATTGTCGTCGAAGACGAATTTGCCGCCGCTGGAGAAAACGTTCTTCGGCGAGTCCTGGCCGGTGCCCATGAGCATCATGTTGATAAGGTGGACGCCCCAGTCAGTCATCAGCCCCCCAGCGTAATCCCAGAACCAGCGGAAGTTGAAATGGAAGCGGTTGGGGTTGAAGGGGCGCTGGGGCGCTGGGCCGAGCCATTGATTGTAATCCACGCCGGCCGGCGGAGCGCAGTCGGCCGGTTTGCCGATACTGGGGAGCCAATCGAGGTAGGCCCAGCCGCGCACGACGCTTACTTTGCCGAGTTTGCCGGAGCGGACGAAATCCCCAGCCTCGATGATGTGCCGGCAACTGCGCCACTGCGATCCCATCTGGACAACGCGCTGATGACGTTTGGCGGCTTCGAGCATCGCGCGGCCCTCGTCGATGGTCTTCGCAAGCGGCTTTTCGACGTACACATCCTTGCCTGCCTGGCAGGCCAGGACTGTTGGCATGGCATGCCAGTGATCGGGGGTGGCGACGAGCACCACATCGACGTCTTTACGGTCCAGCACGCGACGGAAGTCCTTCACGGTGTCGGGCTTTTTGCCTCGCTTCTTCTCACAGATCTCGAGGCCCTTGGCGATCTTCGCGTCGTCAATATCACAGACGACGGCGCAGTCGATCTCAGGATTGAGGAAGAAGCATTCGAGGTCCCCCTGCCCCATCCCGCCGCAGCCGATGACGCCCAGTCGGACTTTGTCATTCGCGCCCGGTTCGGCGGCACGAAGGGAGCGGATGAAGGGCGACATTAAGCTGCTCACGGCGAGAGGAGCGATGCCAGCCGTGAGGGCGGATTTATGGAGGAATGTGCGACGGGATAACGGTATCATATTGTTAGGCTTTGACGGAATAGTTAGTGAGGCTGTTCAACGGTTACTTGTGGATTCCAAAGATCTGGAGGATGCCGAAAACGAACGTGGTCAGCGCCAGCAAAGAGATGAGCAGGAAGATGATGCGGTGAGATCGGCGCATTTACTGGCGGTTGGTGGTTTGGCGAGTTAATGGGTGATAGCGGATGGTTGCGCTCAGCGGTAACGGAGGCTGGAAAGGTAACCCCAGACGATTCCGATGACGAGCCCGACGGCATGGCAGGCGTTGGCGGCATTCGGCATAATGGGCGTGAAGCAGGCAAAAAACCAGATGATCATCATAATGATCGTGTAGGAATGCAGATACAAGCCGGAACCGGGATCAAACTTGCCGCGCATCCAGATATAGCCCAGTAAACCATACACGACGCCCGACATGCCGCCGAAAGCGGGTCCGCCGTAGTAAAACTGGGCAAGATTTGAGCACGCCGCGATGACGAGCACCAGAAGTGCCAGGCGCCAGGTGCTTTGGCGGCCTTCAATCATGCTGCCGAGATCCCGCAGCCAGAGCATGTTGAAGAGAATATGCAGCAGTCCGAAGTGGATGAACATCGGCGTAAACAACCGCCAAATCTGGCCGTGGCAAAGTTCGGGCAGGGTGGAATTCCATCGGAGCATTTCACCCGTCACCGTGTAGTCTGTGATAAACAGACCCATGATTGACTGCTGGGCAGCACCGGCTTTCGAGTAAATAGCCACCAGAACGCTGATCGTGATGAGCACAAAGGTCAACGGCCCAAAACCGTAAGCGGTCAGCGGTCGAAAAAGTTGGCTGCGGTCGCGCACCTTCTTTCGATAGGTCACTTCACCCCGTTCCTTTTTGTCGCGCAGCTCGGCCGCACTTTTCTCGGCCGCCCGGTATTTTAAATCCGTTGGATGGTGGCGGAAAGTCGTCAGCAAGCTGGCGGCGCTCTCGATTTTGTCCTCGTCGTTAATCCAGATCGCCCAGCCTTCATCCTTCTGGAATTCCATCTGGTTCTCGATTCCCTCGACGTACAGATAGTCGGCAAAGGTGCGGGCGGCAGGTTCGTCTGCCAGGTGGCCAATCAGTCGCATAAGGGCTCGAAGTAGGTTTTTAGACTATACCCGATGGAACTCGGCTTGTCTGCCTTAAACACGCCATTCCAGATTCAAGAGTTGGCCGTGGGCTTTGTGCGTGGTATCCAGACAGCGCAACTTGAGGCTCATGCCGTTCTCCTGAAGCATCGCATGGACCCAGCCGGCGGGTTGACCTTCCTGAAATACATAAGCTACGGGCGGCAGATTAATCAAGTGAATGCCGCTCTCGTCCCGCCAAACGTTCCAGACGTGGGTGTGCCCAAAGATGTAAGCCTTGACCTGTTTGCGGGGGCGGATGATTTCAAAGAGGGCGGTGGTGTCCTTTAGTCCAATGTTTCCGCTAATGCCAGGATTGTGGTGAAGCAAAACCAGCGCGGGTTTGCGGCGGTTGGCATCGAGCGCGCCCGCCAGCCAGTCCAACTGTTCCCGGCCCAGCAGACCTGGAGTGGAGAGCGTCTTTTCGAGCGAATCGAGCACAAACCAATTCGCTCGCGCGGTGCTAATGATGGCAACCTGTCTGTCCGCGAGCGGTCGTTTTGCCGCCTTTTCGCGTTGGAACGCCTCCCAGAAGCGCTCGCGGTTATCGTGGTTGCCCAAGGCGACATGAATCGGCATCTGGTCCTTGCGAATCGGCTCCAGCAATTCCGCCACGCGGGCATAATCAGCGGTTAGGCCGCTGTTACAGGCGCAATCGCCGGTGATGAACACGCCCGCCGGACGTTTCGGCAGCGCGAGCAACTCGCGCGATACGCTGGCGAAATGGTCCGACATGTTGATGCCGCGAGCGATAAGGGCGCGGTCGGCAGCGATGTGAATGTCGGCCAGGAGAGCCCAGGAGTCGGGATCGGTGCGCTTGCTGGCGGCAAACAGTTCAGGTCCCAAGGCAAGTCCGGCACTGCCCAGCAGAGAGCGCACCAGGAATTGGCGCCGCGAAAGGGGCGATAGATGAATCGGCATGGGCTGTTCCTACGCGGGTTAATGTCGCCGCTCAAGCTAAAACTGCCACAACAGTTTCAAGCGTGCGCATCTCAGATTTTTCCAAAACCACCACCCTGGGTAATTGGAGCGCGAACATTCTTGTCCGCTCCCGGAGATCAGTCAACCCCGAAGCGAACAGGAATGCCCAATGCCGCCAGGACTTGACCATCCTCATCCCGGAGGGATGGCCGACAATAGCCCAACGTTTGAACGTTGGGTGCGCGGGTTTAGAGGTGCATAAGTCCCGATAGGGACGGCTGAACCCCTACGAGATCGGTCAGTCGTCCTTTCAGGACTTATCGCACTGTGGGCGCTGGTTCCCTACGT
>JBAXTC010000467.1:0-6378 GCA_037130375.1 Verrucomicrobiota bacterium
ATTGGGGTCCTTGGCGCGCGGCTTTGGAGACAAGTGGTCCGATCTAGACATGGTTGTGTTGGGACGAGGCCTCTCCCTCGACTCGTTCTGGGGTGGCGAGCTTTGGCTTGCCGGGCTCAGCGTGGATCTTTTTGTGGTCGACCTCGATTCCTCGCCGCCGGATAGCTGGGATTTGGGACGGCGGCAAGCCTATGAAGAGAGTCGGGTCCTCTTCCGCAAGCCAGAATTCCGGTTGAAGCCGCTGCAGAAGTGTCTTAGACTTAATCCCGTTGAACGTCGTTGGGGTATTTATGACGCTCTTTTCAGGATCGGCTGGTTAGGCTTCGCACCGCGAGACTGGTACATGAAACCACGTTATGGCTACCTCTGGTCACTGCCTCCTGACGAGTGGATACTTCGCGGCTGCACCGCCTCTGCGCACATCACTGTCGACCGTGTAGTCGACATGCTTTTCCAACTTCTTTTCCTCCTAAACTGGCAACACGTCCCTGATGCCAAGTGGCGGCGTTTCCTCGTTCCCGGTTTGGAACTGGTGCCAAGGAGTCTGCTTGGCAAGTTGGAGAAGATCGAAACGCTTCCCAGGGATGCTTCACATTTTACAGAGCGCGCCGACCTCTTGATTAGTTTGGTCGAGGCCACTGTCACGATTCTCTCCAAGCAAGGAATTCTGAAGGGCAATCTCTATCGTGCCTTTCTCAAGCACTGCCCCGACTACGATCCGAAGTCGTAAGGTTCGATGCTCATGTCAATCGCTCATCCAGCTCTTGAGTGCATTGAGCGATCGCCCAAGGACCAGCATGATGTTTCCAGCTTGGCCAACCTATTTCTTGCTTTAGATCTAATTCTTCGCGTGAACACCTGCGTTCACGCAGCACGATTTATCAGAATGGGCTGCCGTGACGACAAAGTCAGGATGCTTCTTCTGAAATCCCAGTTTAGTTTCGGAGACTGGCATGCCCTGCTCCAAGCGCTCGTGACGGTGATGAAGGACGAGGAGACTCGTGCGTTGAGCAGATGGTTTCAGGAAATGGAACGATGCTGCGAGACCTTGAAATCGATCGAGTGTCGAAACAGCCCACTGCAAACCCTGCTCAAGATTCGAAATCGTAGCGCCCACCGACTCAACCGCATGAGCCCGGAGT
This sequence comes from Verrucomicrobiota bacterium, assembly GCA_037130375.1. Classification (GTDB taxonomy): domain Bacteria; phylum Verrucomicrobiota; class Verrucomicrobiia; order Limisphaerales; family UBA8199; genus JAPLUA01. The sequence goes on from JBAXTC010000467.1 coordinate 1,143, forward strand.
TCATCGACGCGTGCTATCCTGTTGCCCAGTGCTGCATTCAACGCCTATTGGACAGTCACCCACCCCTTGGCTACTTTGAAACCGCGGATGATGGGGAGTTGTGGTACAAGGTCAAAAGCAATATCGAGCTCCCCTGCTGGCCATTCGTGCTGCCCGGAACACTGAACGGAGCACCTGACGCGCTCCTGATCTATAGCGGAAACTCTACTAAAGTGTTCGAATATGATTCTACGCGGACTGAACTTTATTCGAGCTCGCAAATTCACGACGATGTCATCGGCCTGCTCAAACATAGCTATGCGAGCCAAGAGACGCTGGCCTCCACCGAAAATCCCCACGAAATCCGCGAACGCCTCTACGAAGCTACGAAGGAAGCGGTTTGTCAAAAGCAGCAAGTGGGCCACTATCGTCCATTGAGCTTCTTACACCGGCCCGAGCCTGACGCGGTGTTCGACTCCTTTGTCCAAGGTGCCCTGCCACTTCTAGTTATCGAGGGACCGGTAGGCGCCGGGAAAACAAGCTGGCTCTGCGCCCAGGCTGAAAGGAGAATCGCAACAGAATCTGCAGTCTTGCTAGCGCCAGTCGAACGCTTGCCGAGCGTGAGTTTTCCAAGAGTGCTCGGTGACTTCACGCGCGTGCGGGGCGAGATGGGGACCGCGCTCGAGCGCTTGTCAGCCGCATCAAAAGACCGGCGCGTGGTGATCCTGATCGACGATCTTGGCGCGGCAGGGCACGAGCGGGAGGCCCTTGCCTATATCTTCAATTGGGTGGGGACGATGGGCCAAGGTAGCTCGGTCCGTATCGCTGTGACGATTCGCAGCGAACAACTGCATGCTCTTCGGCAGCACGCAGATGTCCTCTGGAATCCGGACAAGGTCCGCCACTACGTGCTGCCGCCATTTAGCTCTCCCGAACTTCTTGCTCTTGCCAACAAGCTCCCCATTGAAGACGTTGTTGATCCTGAAGCGTTGCGTTGCCGCCGCATCGACGTGGCCCTGCGATTGGGATCGCTGCGGGACAGCTATGTCCGCCGTCCGGGTCTTGCCACAACCATCCTAGGCTTCACCTCGGAGCCGATCACCATCCCCACTACAGGGGCACACGGCCGAGGCGTTTCTCCAGTCAGTGCCTTTTCGGCAGATTCCGTCTATGCCGAGATCATACGTAGGGATGTGCTGAGTAGTGCACCTGAAGGATCTCCGCGGACTCCACTCAGGCTAAGCCTGCTGAAAGGAATCGCCAATCTGATGCTGGAACTCTCATGTACGGAGTTACCGATCGATCGGCTGGGTGGATTGACGGGACACTTTATCGAGAAGGAAACGGGGCGTAGGACGGCGGACTACGAGGCGCTTCTCTCTTCCCAGATTCTAATCGAAACGCTCGATGACTTTGAACCGAAGGTGAGTTTCGCGCAGCGGCTGTTCTTCGAGTATACGGCGGCCTTGAACTTCTCCCCTGACAAAGGGCTCGAAAACTCTGTCGGCGGCCTCTGCGGGCGATCACGCAGCTTCCCGCCCACGCTAGTTGTGGCTGCATTTCTAGTGATTCGCGGCGTCAAGAAAGCAGGCACCCTGCGGACATGGGAGGTGGTTTACCGGCTGGCTGAGTGGCGTTTCCGCCTTCTCAGGGAAATAGCCCCACTCAATGGCACCGCGCTACTCGAGCTGTTGGGGCCTATCGCCGAGCATTGTGCTTCGGAGGCCACCGATCTTGTGGCTTGGCTCATTGACAGCGGAGAACCGCGCTTAGGAAGCTTGGCTGCGCAGATTCTTTATGAAAAGGCAACAGAACCCCCAGTGCAAAAGGAAGCCCGTTTTCAGCAAGCTCGTGCTCATTTCGAGATGGATGAATACGCGCAGGTTACGGAGCAACTGAAGGAGGTGAGGGGCCACCGCGCATTCCATGTCTCGATCCTGCTTGGAGACGTCGCCGCCTCGAAAGGAAATTGGGAAGAGGGACGGATATGCTATGAGGAGGCTCTCAGACAGACGAGTAAGCAACTGGAGAAGGCGCATGGCCTCCGTGGGCTGGGCTTTATCCTCGGAAAGCTATTCATACTGAATGAAGCCGAGCAGCGTTTAAAGGAATCCCTTGCAATTCTCGCGGCGAATCCGGGAAGCCGGGTGGAGGCTGAGGCTTGGTCGGACTTGGGCGAGGTGCTGATCGAGAAAGGAGAACGCGCCGACGCGACGAGATGCTTCGAGAAAAGTATGGAGATCAACAGGAGAAATGGCTGTCTTGTCGGGATTGGGATTGTTGAAGGCCTTTTGGGGTCTATTGACTTGGCTTCGGGTGACTTCAACCGCGCCGAGCAGCGCCTTAACTCGGCGTTGGAGAACGCCCTCCTTACAGAGAACCGCTATCGCCAAGCCTTCGTCTTGTCTCGGCTGGCCCAACTGAAAAAGAGGGTGGGCGAATTCCCGTTGGCTGAAGCACTCCAGGCGGAATCCTCAAAAATCTATGGTCAGATTGGCGGCAGAGAGACTTAGCCCGACTTTTGCTATTCGATCCGCGATCCTGCTTAAGTCGTTGATCTGGCGAGCGGCGAGGCTAAAGGTCTGCACTACACAACGGTTTCGGCCCGACGCTCACATCGGGAAAGTATGGATGAGCCATCTTTCATAGAATGGGCTGTACAGCACAATTTGTGGGCCAACACGGCCCTCTAGCGCGGCCAGTCCGCACCTCCCTAATGGGAGAGAATCGCGCACCGCCCCAGCTGGCTGCGAGGAATGATGAGTTTTTCGCTTTGGACCATGGATTGCAGGGGCATCCGCGAGAGTTGGACCGAGTGGTCACCGCACGATGGTAGTTTGTTGACCGTTTATGGGCCTTTGCAGTGCCGTTGGTACGCGCTTGCAACGCCGTGGCAGACCGCAGCCAGACCTAACACTAACTGAAGACTATGAACAAGATGCTTATCTTACTCGCCCTTGAGACCGTGCGGAGAGGAACCCCGGCGATGTCCGCGCCGCTGCCGCCAGAAATCTCGCCCGAGAAAGCAAGCCAACAAAAGGAAGTAAGCTCCAATGAACACGACACCGAGGTCCCAACCATAGTTCCACAGGTCCTTTGGCTGAAATTGCTTTCCGAATACCGCATTGAACTTTAAATCTTCCACCTGGTTCCAAGCCAGGACCAACCCGAGGCCTGTGCCAACGGCCAGCACAATTTGCAGCGTGATATCTCGCCACTTTTCAGCCTTCTGATGGATTTCCGCCAAATCCTGTTCATTAAACTCCTGGATGGTGGACACCAGATCGTCCATCCGCGTGGACTCGAAGAGTCGCCGGAGCGCCTTGCCCTCCGGCAGGCTCGACTTGTGCTTTAGGAGCAAGAGTTCCGTCAACAACTCCTTGCCGCTCTGGATCTGCGCCGCTTCCGACCTGCGGGCACGGCGAGCCAATAGGAGCCCCTCAAATCCCGCGGTCACCCAAGCCCACGTTCGCATCGAGTCATTGAGAATGCTAACTTCTTGAGCTGCCCGTTGCTTGTAAGCAACTGCGATGCCACGACGGCCCCAAACCAGAACTAGATCGTTCCCACCGAGCAGATGCCGCTGTAGAAAATCACTTGGCACTGTTACGACATTCTGGTCTTCCAGCAACAGCCAGAGGCTGTGGCCGATTTGAGCCTTCAACTGGGCGTTGCTGAGGTCGGTAGCTTCTCGAAGAGGGATTTGGGCGAAGCGAAAGGCATTCTTCATGGGACACTCCTTTTCAGCCTCGTGGATGCACACTTCCTTCCCTGGCGACTGGGGATTATCATCGGCGGGCTTCGCATCACCTGGATCGAAATGGTGGTCCCACACTTTGGCATTTCTCGCCCCGAACCAGTCGTATTCCAGTTGCTGCCGCACCAGTGCGACCGGTTTATCCAGCGCACCGGCGTCGCCGCCTTCGGCGAGCAAGGACCCCCTGTTGGGGTTTTCTACAATCGTACACTTGTAATTATTGCCGTCGAACCAAGGATCACCGCCACATTGGCGGCCTTCAAATCCCTTGCGATCTTTGCCCTGAGGTATTTCCTGCTTGTTCATTTCCGACATCTCCGCCTCCTGAAGCCGCGCCCAAACGGGGTAAAGATGGGCGCCAGCAGCTCGCTCGGGATCGAGGGAAAAGACAAACCGGGGTTTGCCATTAGCGCCCGAGGAATAGACCACTGCCGTGAAAAGAAAGCCCTGATGCGAGGGGGAGTTTTGAATGTCAGCCCTGGCCCACTCCTTGAACAGGATGCTTTCCGGATCACGCAGGTAGATGCCATCCGTCTGCCGTGAGGATTGTCGCCCGAAATCCAGATGTTCCTGGCGCAGCTTTCCATCAGCATTCAACAACGGCATTTTGCAAGCTTTTCCCTCAAACCAGGTTTTGAAATCATTGTCGCAGGGCAGATTCACCATTGCGATCCGCGCGCGGCGGACATCGCGGTGGTAGCGTTCTGCTTCAATAGCCAGCAACTCGAGTTCGGGGGCGAACTCGGAATCGTTGTCAAATAACGCATCCGTCAGCGGGTTGAGCTGCCTTTGCCCACGGATCGCATCGCGAGCTGCCACAAAAAAGCGCAGCGCTCCGTCTTCCAGCGGACGCTGCCGCTCCTTGGCGGCATAAAGCACGGCGTGCAGAGCGGAGGCCCGGGAGCATCGGATCGGTTTGCAGTTATCCACAGCGGACGCGTAGGCCGCCAGCAAGATCGGCCAGCGATGTTCCCTTTGGTTCTCTCGCAGATACGCGACCCTGGGCTCATACCAGTCTATTTTAGCCTTGCTTTCCGGGAACTCCATCCATCCCCCCGGATGAACTCCCAGTTCATCCCAGCCTGCGGTCGGGATTTCACCGCTGAGCAAGGCGCGGGCAAGAAATAGGCTGCAATACGCATCAAAGTCGGGGGCACTGTGGGTCACCAGCCACACCTCCGCGTTCTCCCCCAGCCGATCCTGAAGACTTCGGAAGTGAGCGATGATCCCGCTGGCTTGGTGCAGAATAGCCGCAGCGGCGCTGGGATACTGCGCTCCGTCCCCCCGATAGAAGTGGTGGTCCAGGATAGGGCGAGTGCAGTCGCTCCAGCCGAGGCAAGCTCCGCCCACATCGGCCACCAATTCGTTTTCAAAGAGGCTGCCTGGGCTTTCCCGACTGTTGCGGAATCCGGATACCAGATTGAATCGGGTGCCGAAACCAACCTCTCGGTATTTGAATTTATACATAGTGGTATTCTATTCTTAAGCGCAGCTCCAGAC